>VEPB01000479.1 GCA_012026715.1 Methylococcaceae bacterium
GATTCCGCAACGGCCTTGGCCCCCGCCAGTTCGGCGGTTCGCTCCGCCACCAGGTCTTCCAGGTGGTGGCGATACCGTTCCAGCTCCGATTCGGCCTGCTTGCGCGCGGTGATGTCGCGGCCCAGGGCGAGACTGTAAGAAATCCCTTCAAACTCGAAGGGATCGGCAATGATTTCCACCGGATAGACCCGGCCGTCGCGGGCTCGATGGCGGGTCTCGAACGTGACCGACCGGCTTGCCCTGATCTGCTGCCAAAGATCGAGCCAGGCTTCCCTGGGAAAGACCGGATCGATGTCGAACACGGTCAGCGCCATGAGTTCCTCGCGGCGATAGCCCAGCGCCCGGCAGGCACCGTCGTTGACATAGTGAAATCCGGCATCCCGGTCGATGACGAACACCGACTCTTCGACGTGGTTCAACGCATTGCTCAACATCGCGTGTTGCGCCGCCGAACGTTCCTGCAGACGGTCCAGGAGCCGGTTGATATCTTCCACCAGCCGGCCCAACTCGTCGTCCCGATGACGGGACAGGAGCGGCAGGCGCTCCTGCTCACCCGCAGCCACGGCATGCAGGGTGTCGCTCACCCTCAGCAGGGGCCATAACAGCGATCTGCGCACGATGACCAGCGCCATCAACACCGTCACGCCGATCAGGACCGTTGAATTGCCGGCGCCGAGCAGCGTGGTAGCGAGAGACTGTCGAAACACGTAATCGAAGTCGGAGGACAGCGAGAGCGTACCGACGATGGCCCCACCGCCGTTGGGAGCGCGCAGTTGCCGCGCCATGGCCAGGGCGTCGGTGTCGTGCAGGGGGCGGTTGCGCTGCGAGTGAAGGTTTCGACCGTTGTCCAGCCGGACCTGGAAAACCGCGTCATTACGCAGCAACCGCTCCATCACCTCCGCGCCCATTTCGGCATTGTCGAGGGACGCGGCCACGGCGGCGGTCTGTTCCACCGTATCCAGCAGTTGCTGCAACTGACTGGCGGCTTGCTGTTGATGGCGCTGGAACTCCATCGCGAAAAACGCCAACGCGCTGATCAGATCCAACACCAGTGCGGCCAGTAGCACGGTAACGGCCAAGCGACGGTCGATCATGGAAGCACCAAGAACCACCAGAATCGGGCCGCAACCGCTCCCGGATCGACGCACCGGTCCGGATCCGGAGAGTCCGCTCCCGAAGCCGCGAACTCCCGCCCGCTCCGCCGCTGGGAGATGGATTCAGCCGCGCCGGCCTTGCGGTCGGCCGCCAAGACCAGCACCAGCCCGACTGCTCGCAGTGCTCGCCTCATGCGTGCCACTCAAAGGGTTGAAGATCGCCACCTTCAGAGTAGTCCGTCACCCTGGATTGACAACCCGAATCCTCCAAGGGAGCGGGCGTGCCGAATCCCGCCGACGCTGATAAAATCGCCCGGCCTCCTGCCGATTGGCGCTACCGCGCCCGGCACCAACTCCCGATCTCCCATAGGGCACACACCATGAGCACCTCTCCACAACGACCGACCGATGCTTCGATGAACTGGCGAACCGGACTGCCGGACGGACGCCGTGCGCTCCTCATCATCCTCAAGCACAGCGCGGCCCTCGTCGGCCTGGTCGGGATCCTGGTTGCCCTGGGGATGAACTACGAGATCATCTGGGACCTGCTGGCGGAATTCGTGCCGGTGGTGTTCGAGGCGGGCGAGAACTCCATGGACACCTTCTTCGAGGTGGTGGTGCGGCTGACCCCGGCCTTCGCGCAAATGGCGACCGCCTATTTCGGCTTCGTCATCGCCCTGATCCTGCTGTATTTCCTGGGCCGCAAGTCGGTGAAATGGTGGCGCACGATCGACGCTGCCTATACCGGCTGGAAGCGCACCTATTTCGGCGCCTGGGACGACTGGACCCTGGTGCAAAAAACCCGTTTTCTGACCTGGTGGAATACCCTGGACTGGGGCAACAAGATCATGACCGTGGTGGTGGGCGTGCTGCTGGGCATCCCCTTGGCCCTGGTTCTGTCCATCGCCCTGGGCACCCTCGTGGCCAGCTTCCTCTGACCCTGTTTTCCTTCAGTCTGCGGGGATTCGGTCACCCACGCCTCCGCTCCGCGCCCAGCGGGGCCGCCGATGTCCCTTTTCCCTGTTTTCACGACCCATGAGCAAATACTGGAGTGATCTGGTCCACCGGCTGACCCCTTATGTGCCTGGCGAACAGCCCAAGCTGTCCGGTCTGGTCAAGCTGAACACCAACGAAAACCCCTATCCGCCGTCGCCGGCGGTGATGGAAGCCCTGCAGCGGGAACTGGGCGACGGCCTCAGGCTTTACCCCGACCCCAATTCGGAGCGGCTCAAGGCAAGCATTGCCGATTTCTTCGGGCTGGCTCCCGATCAGGTGTTCGTCGGCAACGGCTCCGACGAGGTGCTGGCCCATGCCTTCCAGGCCCTGCTGAAACACGAGCACCCCATCCTGTTCCCGGACATCACCTACAGCTTCTATCCGGTCTATTGCGGGCTGTATGGCATCGACTACCGCACCGTCCCGCTGGATGAGGAGATGGCGATCCGGGTGGACGATTACCGGGCACCCAACGGCGGCATCGTGCTGGCCAACCCCAACGCTCCCACCGGCCGGCTGCTGGAATTGGAGGCCATCGACCGGTTGCTGGCGGCTAACCCGGAATCGCCGGTGATCATCGACGAAGCCTATATCGACTTCGGCGGTGAATCCGCCGCCGGATTGCTGGCCAAACATCCCAATCTGCTGGTGATCCAGACTCTGTCCAAATCCCGATCCCTGGCGGGTCTGCGGGTCGGCTACGCACTCGGCCATCCGCAGCTGATCGAGGGACTGGAACGGGTCAAGGGCAGCTTCAATTCCTATCCACTGGACCGTCTGGCCGCCGCCGGCGCGGTCGCCGCCCTGCAGGACCGCGAGTATTTCGAGCAGACCCGCCATCGGGTAATGGCGACCCGCGAATGGCTGCGGGAGGCGCTGCAGCAACGCGGTTTCCTGGTAATACCGTCGTCCGCCAACTTCCTGTTCGTCCGCCATCCGCAGCGGGACGCGGCCCAACTGGCCCAGTTCCTGCGCGACCGCCACATCATCGTGCGCCATTTCCGACTGCCCCGCATCGAGCAGTACCTGCGGATCACCGTCGGGCAAGACGCCGAATGCCGGGCGCTGATCGACGCCATCGACCAGCTGTGAGGACCTCGCTCCTGCGCTTACGGAAGCCCGGCCGAATGCCGTAAACTAAGCACTCACCTAGGCGAACCCTCCCCACCCGACAGCATGACGACACAGCAAAAAGGAATCCTGGTCCTGTGGAACGACGACAAGGGATTCGGCTTCGTGCGGCCGGAAGGGGGCGACAAGGATTTCTTCGTCCATATCAGCGCCATCAAGAACTATCACAAGGGCCTGAGCCGTCGCCCGACCACCGGCGACACCGTCCGGTTCCAACCCGATAGCAACGCGCCGGACGGTGGTCAGCGCCGCATCAGCCACGCCATCGTGGAAGAACTCGAAGCCGCCGGAGCGACCGACGCCGCTCCCGCCTCAGCCGCCCCCAGCGGGACTGCCTTCAGCCGGATTCCGGGCCTGCTGATCAAGCTGCTCGCCATCCTCCCGGTTTTGTTTTCCCTGGACGTGGTGTTGCGCTATCACAACCCGATGCCGTTGGCGGCCTACGTGTTCATGACGCCGCTCACCATCATGTATTACGCCGAGGACAAACGCCGCGCGCTCCAGCACCTGTGGCGGATCCCCAACGTCTACATGCACTGCTTCGAGATCCTGGGCGGCTGGCCGGGCGCGTTGTTGGCACAAAACGCTTACCGCCACAAACTCAAGCGCGGCACCTACCAGAACGGTTTCTGGGCCATCGTGGCGCTACATGGCATCGCCTGGGCCGTCTATTTCTACTTCCAGAGCGACCTCGGCGGTTGACCCGCGACGGCCGTGACCACCAACGGCGCCGCCTTCGTCGACATCCACAGCCACGGCTCCGATTCCGGATTCACCATCCATTGCGCGACCACCGCGGAATTATGGGGAGCCGCCGATGCCTACCCCCGGCTCTCGGTCGGCATCCATCCCTGGTCCATCGAAACCGCGGACACCCAGGCCTTGTTGGGGCGGATTACCGAACTGGCCGCCCGGCCCGCAGTGTGGGCCATCGGCGAATGCGGCCTGGACAAGCTCATCGCCACGCCGCTGCAGCAACAGGAAGCGCTATTCCGGCGCCAGATCGAAATCGCCGCCAGCGTCGACAAACCCCTCATCGTGCACTGCGTGCGCGCCCATGAAGACGTGTTACGGCTACTGAAACAAACCCGCGCGACTGTACCGGTCATCGTCCACGGCTACAACAACCGGCCCGTCATCGGAACGCGGCTTCTGCAGCAGGGCCTGCTGCTTTCCTTTGGCAAGGCCCTGCTGGCGTCCGACTCACCGGCTCGCGCGATGCTGGCCGCCTGCCCCGCCGACCGCTTCTTTCTGGAAACCGACGACAGCGGCCTGCCGATCGAGGAAATCTATCGGGCCGCCGCCGCGTGTCGTAGCATGCCGATGGCCGATCTCAAAGCCATGCTCTGGGAAAACCTCCAACGCAACTTTCCGGGTCGGCCCCTGTAACCCGGCCGGTACGACAACTTCGGCCAAGACCGGCCGGGATCAAAGCATCCGCGCCAACACCAGGGCGTCTTCGCGACTGCCGTTCTTGGCCGGGTAATAGCCGTTGCGGGTGCCGATCTGGTTGAACCCCAGGCTGTCGTACAGTTTGATGGCGCGAGTGTTGGAGGGGCGCACCTCCAGAAACATCATCTCGGCCCGGTGACTCTTGGCCACTTCCATCAGCTGCAGCATCATCGCCCGACCGAAACCGGAGCCCTGCGCCTTGGGGGAGATGCAGACATTGAGGATGTGCGACTCGCCAGCCCCCACCGTGAGGATGCCGTAGCCAACCACATGGCCCAGCTTCTCCGCCACCCAGCAGCAATAGCCCGTCTTGAGGCAGTCCCGGAAGGTCAAAGGGTCCCAGGGAAATTCGTAGGCGATCTCCTCGATGGCGCACACCGAGGGCAGATCCGCCTTGTGCATGGGGCGGAATTCGAGTTCGGCCTGCTCGGCCAGTTTCGGAAAATGCTTGGCGTAAAACTCACGCTCGGCGTCATATTCCAGCCAGCGTTTCAGCGTTTCGATGAATTGGGCCATGGCTTCGAAAGATCGGCTTAGGATGTTCTTGAGGTCCTCAGGGCCAGGCACAGGTCATCCCAGGCCTTGCGCTTTTCCAAGGGAGAACGGAGCAGATAGGCGGGGTGATAGGTCACCACCAGCGGCACCCCCTGGTAATCGTGCACGCTGCCGCGCAGTTTGCCGATAGGCGTCGTCGTCTTCAACAATTGCTGGGCGGCGATGCGTCCCACCGCCAGGATGATACTGGGCCGCACCAGCGCCAGCTGACGCATCAGGAAGGATTCGCAGGCGGCGACTTCATCGACCTGCGGGTCGCGGTTGCCCGGCGGGCGACACTTCAAGATATTGGCGATATAGACCTGCTCCCGCAACAACCCGATGGCCCGGATCATTTCATTGAGCAGCAGTCCGGCCCGCCCCACGAAGGGTTCTCCCTGCAGGTCTTCCTGTTCCCCCGGGGCTTCGCCGATCACCATCCACTGCGCCTGCCGGTCGCCGACGCCGAATACCGTCTGGGTTCGGGTCCGGTGCAGTGGGCAGGATTGGCAGGCGACGACTTCGGCGTGAAGCTCTTCCCACGTGCCAGAAGGCGAGACGTCCACTGCAACAGCGGGCGGATGGAGTCTGCCCGCCCTACCTGTAGCCGTCGTTTTATGAATGGATTCCTGGGCAGGGGTTGAGGTGAGGGCCGAGGCGCCAGTCGCATCCGACGACGCCGTCGAACGATCAAGCGCTTCGGCCCTCACCCTGCCCTCTCCCAGAGGGAAGGGTCGCGACTCATCGACCGTTTGCGATTGGAGAGGGTTGGCAACCGCATCGATCCGGGCGGTTTCGTCGTCGCCCTCCATCGTCTCATCGGCACCGCCAAAAGGAACCGCGACCCGCAACGACCACGCCTGGATGCCCATGGCATCCAGATAGAGCAGCCGGGTACGGTCGCCACGCGCCATGGCGGTCGTCAGACCTCGCTGACCTGTGGATGGGTGCGGTTGAGCGGCGCCAGCAGCCGGTTGACGGCGTTGATGTAGGCCTTGGCCGAGGCGATGACGATGTCGGTGTCGGCGCCCTGGCCGTTGACGATGCGGCCTTCGGTCTCCAGCCGCACGGTCACCTCGCCCTGGGCATCGGTGCCGCTGGTGATGTTATTGACCGAGTACAGGGTCAGCTTGGCGCGGGTATGAACCAGCGACTCGATGGCCTTGAGGCTGGCATCCACCGCGCCGCCACCGGTGGCCGAGCCGGTCTTTTCGTCGCTGTCGAATTTGATCGTCACCAAGGCGTTGGGTACTTCGCCGGTTTCCGAGCAGACCTTGAGCGCCACCAGCTTGACCCGTTCGTCCTCCGCCTCCAGGCTGGCCTCGCTGATGAGGGCCTGCAAGTCCTCGTCGAAGATGTCGTGCTTCTTGTCGGCCAGTTGTTTGAAGCGGAAGAACACGGAGTTGAGTTCTTCCTCCGAGGCGAACTCGACGCCCAGTTCCTGCATTCGGGTGCGGAAGGCGTTGCGGCCTGAATGCTTGCCCAGCACCATGCGGTTGGCGCTCCAGCCCACGTCCTCGGCCCGCATGATTTCGTAAGTCTCGCGGCTCTTGAGCACGCCGTCCTGGTGGATGCCGGACTCGTGGGCGAAGGCGTTGGCGCCGACGATGGCCTTGTTGGGCTGTACCGGGAAGCCGGTGATGCTGGACACCAGCTTGGAGCAGGCGACGATTTCGCGGGTGTCGATCTCGCTATGACACGGGAAGAAATCCTTGCGGGTCCGCACCGCCATCACGACCTCTTCGAGAGCGGCGTTGCCGGCGCGCTCGCCCAGTCCGTTGATGGTGCACTCCACTTGGCGGGCGCCGTTGGCCACCGCGGCGAGGGAATTGGCCACCGCCAGCCCCAAGTCGTTATGGCAGTGCACCGAGAAGATCGCCTTGTCGGAATTGGGGATGCGCTCCCGCAACCGGGCGATGAGGCGGCCGAACTGCTCCGGCATGGCATAGCCCACGGTGTCGGGGATGTTCAGCGTCGTCGCGCCGGCGTCGATCACCGCCTCCAGGATGCGGCAGAGGAAATCTTCTTCCGACCGGCCGGCGTCCTCCGGCGAGAACTCCACGTCATCGGTGAACTGCCGCGCCCGCTTCACCGCCTTCACGGCAAACTCCACCACCTGGTCCGGCGGCATGTTGAGCTTGCGCTGCATGTGGATGGGCGAGGTGGCGATGAAGGTATGGATGCGGCTCCGGGCGGCGTCCTTGAGGGCCTCGCCGGCGCGGTCGATGTCCCGGTCCAGGGCGCGGGCCAACCCGCACACGGTGGAATCCTTGATGGCGCGGGCCACCGCCTGAACGGCCTCGAAGTCCCCCTGGCTCGCCGCCGGGAAGCCCGCCTCGATGACGTCGACCTTGAGCCGCTCCAGCGCGCGGGCGATGCGCACCTTTTCTTCGCGGTTCATGGAAGCGCCGGGACTCTGCTCGCCGTCCCGCAAGGTGGTGTCGAATATGATGAGTTTGTCGGTCATGGATCTGCTCCATAGCTACACCCGAGCGCAGCCTGATGCGCCGAGCGGAAAATCGAAAGGGTGGTGGAACGAAAAAAACGAGGTAAAGTCAGCTGCCCGCGCGGGGCAGCAGCAGGCGCAGGCCGGCGAGAGACGCGGCCAGGCAGCTGGAAGCAGAACGGATGAGGTGGGTGACGGAAGTCATGGTCCCGACTATACACATTCGCTCGCAGGCTGCCAAGTCAAACCCAATCACCCTTGCATGCGCCGATCCCGTAGCCTGGATGGAGCGAAGCGTAGTCCGGGTCCTCGCAGCGGCCAACCGGAAAGCCCCGGATTCCGCTTCGTTCCGTCCGGGCCGCCAAACACCTGTCCCGCGCGCCCTCCGCCTACAGCTTGCGTTCGCTGCGCCGCCGCCTCAGCATCGCCAGGGTCACCACCGGCCCGGAGATGGCGTAAACGCTGAATAACGTGAACAAAAATACCGGCGGATTGGTGAACAGCACGGCAAAGCCCAGCATCACCAGGATGGCCCACAAGAATGGCACCCTTCCCTTCAGATCGAGCTCCTTGAAGCTGTAATAGCGGAAGTTGCTGACCATCAGCAGGCCGGTCGCCACCGACAGCCCCAGGCTGACGTAACCGACATTGCCACCGGCGAAACCGTACTCTTCGCACACCCAGATGAATCCGGCCAGGATGGCGGCGGCGGCGGGACTGGGCAATCCTTGGAAATAGCGCTTGTCGGCGGTGCCGATCTGGGTATTGAATCGGGCCAGCCGCAGCGCGCCGCCGGCGCAATGGACGAAGGCCGCCATCCAGCCCAGCTTGCCGTAACCGGCCAGGGACCAGACGTAGATCACCAGGGCCGGAGCCGCGCCGAACGAAAGCATGTCCGACAGGCTGTCGTATTCGGCGCCGAAGGCGCTTTGGGTATTGGTGAGGCGGGCCACCCGGCCATCCATTCCGTCCAGGATCATGGCCACGAAGATGGACACGGCGGCCAGTTCGTAGCGCTGGTTGAAGGCGGCGGTGATGGCGTAGAACCCGGCGAACAGGGCCGCCGTGGTGAACAGGTTGGGTAGCAGGTAGACGCCGCGGCGGCGTCGGGTCGGAGGGGTGGGTTCGCTCATGGCTGCCTCGGCCCGCCCCGGACGGGCGAGCCGTCCGGCAGCGGCTCCCGGTTGTTCAGTTCTTGGTCTTGTCGACGATCTTGTTGGCCTTGATCCACGGCATCATGTCGCGCAGCTTGGCGCCCACCTGCTCGATGGGATGCTCGCGGCCCAGGCGGCGCTTGGCCTTGAGGGTGGCCGCGCCGGCCTGGTTTTCCAGGATGAACTCGCGGGCGAATTCGCCGTTCTGGATTTCCTTCAGGATCTTCTTCATCTCCTGCTTGGTCTGCTCCGTGACGATGCGCGGCCCGCGGGTCAGATCGCCGTATTCGGCGGTGTTGGAGATGGAGTAGCGCATGTTGGCGATGCCGCCCTCGTACATCAGGTCGACGATGAGCTTGAGTTCGTGCAGGCATTCGAAATAGGCCATCTCCGGCGCGTAACCGGCTTCCACCAGGGTTTCGAAACCGGCCTGCACCAGAGCGGTGGCACCGCCGCAGAGCACCGCCTGTTCGCCGAACAGATCGGTCTCGGTCTCCTCGCGGAAGCTGGTCTCGATGATGCCGGTACGGCCACCGCCGATGGCCGATGCATAGGACAGCGCCAGTTCCTTCGCCTTGCCGGTGGCATTCTGGGCCACGGCGATCAGGTCGGGGATGCCACCGCCCTTGACGAATTCGTTGCGCACGGTGTGACCGGGGGCCTTGGGCGCGATCATGATCACGTCCAGATCCGCCCGCGGCTGGATCTGCTCGAAGTGGATGTTGAAGCCGTGGGCGAAAGCCAGAGCGGCGCCCTGCTTGATGTTGGGTTCGATGATTTCGCGGTAGAGCTTGGCCTGGTGTTCGTCGGGCGCCAGGATCATCACCACGTCGGCAGCCTGGACGGCTTCCACCAGGGACAGGACGGTGAGGCCGGCATTCTGGGCCTTGACCGCGGAGGGCGAACCGGCACGCAGGGCGACGATGACGGAAACCCCGGAGTCCTTGAGGTTCAGGGCGTGGGCGTGGCCCTGGGAGCCGTAGCCGACGATGGCGACCTTCTTGCCTCGGATGATGGAAAGGTCGGCGTCTTTATCGTAATAAACTTGCATGGGTTTCCTCTGATTTCGCTTCGGTTGTTGCCCGCCGGCTGCCCGGCCGGGACGGATTACAGGCTGAGGCCGCGTTCCCCGCGGAGGATGCCGGTGGCCCCGGAACGGACGACCTCGATGATGTTGTCCTCGCCAACGGTCTGGATGAAGGCGTCGAGCTTGGACTTTTCACCGGTGACCTCGACCACGTAGGTGGATGACGTCACATCCAGGATGTTGCCGCGGAAGATGTCGGTCAGCCGCTTGACCTCCTCGCGCAATCCATTGGTGGCCCGCACCTTCACCAGCATCAGCTCGCGCTCGATGTGGGACGATTCGGAAATGTCGATGAGCTTGACCACATCGATCAGCTTGTTGAGCTGCTTGGTGATCTGCTCGATGATGTCGTCGCTGCCCAGGGTCACCAGGGTCATGCGGGACAGGCTGGGGTCCTGGGTGGGCGCCACCGTGAGGGACTCGATGTTGTAGCCGCGCGCGGAAAACAGACCCGAAACGCGGGACAACGCCCCCGATTCGTTTTCGATCAGGATGGAGATGATGTGTCGCATGGCCTCAGGCGAGCTCCGTGTCGGTGCTGACGCCCGGCGCCAGGCGCATGTCGTGGTGGGCCTTGCCGGCTTCGATCATGGGATAGACGTTCTCCGTGGGATCGGTCAGGAAATCCAGGAACACCGTGCGATCCCTGAGGGCGAAAGCCTCTTCCAAGGCCGCGCGGACGTCGCCCGGCCGGCTGATGCGCATGCCCACGTGGCCATAACTCTCCGCCAGCTTGACGAAGTCCGGCAGGGTTTCCAGGTAGGAATGGGAGTAGCGGCTCTCATAGGTGAATTCCTGCCACTGCCGCACCATGCCCATGTAACCGTTGTTGAGGTTGACGATCTTGATGGGGGTGCGGTACTGCAGCGCGGTGGCCAGTTCCTGGATGCACATCTGGATGCTGGCCTCGCCGGTGACGCAGGCCACGTCCGCCTCCGGAAAAGCCAGCTTGACGCCGATCGCCGCCGGCATGCCGAAGCCCATGGTGCCCAGCCCCCCCGAATTGATCCAGCGCCTGGGCTTGTCGAACTTGTAAAACTGCGCGGCCCACATCTGGTGCTGGCCCACGTCGGAGGTGATGAAGGCGTCGCCGCGAGTCACCTCCCACAACTGTTCGATCACATGCTGCGGCTTGATCTTGTCGCTGCCGGCGTCGTAGCTCAGACAGTGGACCGAGCGCCACCGTTCGATCTGCCGCCACCAGTCCGCCAGGGCTTCCGCATCCGGGCGCTTGTCGGCGCTCTTCAGCATCTCCAGCATGTCGGCCAGCACCGAACCCACCTCGCCGACGATGGGGACGTCCACCTTGACGGTCTTGGAGATGGAGGCGGGATCCACGTCGATGTGGATGATCTTGGCGTGGGGACAGAACTCGGAGATCTTGCCGGTGACCCGGTCGTCGAAACGGGCGCCCACGGCGATCAGCACGTCGCACTCGTGCATGGCCATGTTGGCCTCATAGGTGCCGTGCATGCCCAGCATGCCGATGAACTGCTGGTCGGTGGCCGGATAGGCTCCCAGCCCCATCAGGGTGTTGGTGACCGGAAAGCCCAGCAACCGGGCGAACTCCGTAAACGGTTCCGCGCCATTGCCCAGGATCACCCCGCCGCCGCTATAAATCACCGGACGGCGCGCGGTCAGCAGCAGGTCCACCGCCTTGCGGATCTGCCAGCGATGCCCCTTCACCGAAGGGTTGTAACTGCGGATGCTGACCGACTTGGGATATTGGTACGGCACCTTGATGGCCGGATCGGTCAGGCTCTTGGGGATGTCCACCAGCACCGGGCCAGGACGGCCGGTGGTGGCAATGTAGAAGGCCTTCTTGACGGTCTCCGCCAGCTTGGTGAGGTCCTTCACCAGGAAGTTGTGCTTCACGCAGGGCCGGGTGATGCCGACGATATCGGCTTCCTGGAACGCATCGCTACCGATGACCGGCAGGGGCACCTGGCCGGAGAACACCACCAGGGGAATGGAATCCATGTAGGCGGTGGCGATGCCGGTCACCGCATTGGTGGCGCCGGGCCCGGAGGTGACCAGCACCACGCCGGGCTTGCCGGTAGCGCGCGCATAGCCGTCCGCCGCATGGGTTGCGCCCTGTTCGTGCCTGACCAGAATGTGTTTGACCGCATCCTGTTTGAACAGCGCGTCGTAGATGTGCAGTACGGCGCCGCCCGGATACCCGAAAATGTACTCGACCCCCTCATCCTTGAGGCACTGGACCAGGATGTCTCCGCCACTGAGCTCCACGTTGCTGCCCTCAAAAAAAATCGGGGCGTTGTGGAAACGCCCGCGAATGTCGGTTCTAATTGGGAAAAATGGCCGAATAACCTAACCGGTTCGACCGCCAGCGTCAAGCCGAAGCGCCTCGCGCGGGCGACGCCCCGGCCGCTCAGGAACTGCGGGCGCGGTTGCGAAGGTATTGCTCGGCTTCGCTCATCATGGCCTTGACCACCGCCATGACCTCCTTGCTGACATTGCCGAACGCGCAATCGACCCGGATCGACTTGTCGTCGCTGAGCCGCTTGACGTTTTCCACCACGATCTCGAACTTGACGTTGTCCCCTTCGACCATGATGGAGCAATTCAATTTCTCGCCCTTGCGGAGGTAAGGCAAGGTGGTGTTTTCGCTGGAAAGATACACGCTGATGCCACCGATGCTCAGCGTATCCAGCACACCCGGGATGGGCTTTTCCTGATTGGGCTGTTTCAAATAGACCGGCACCCGCTTATAGGCGCCAATCCGAAATTTACGGTATTCCTCGGATTCCGGGTAAAACACCTTCGAGGGAAGATCGATGATATAAAACTCCTTGCCCTCCGCCGACTGAATCTGATTCACCTTGGTCTGGAAGGTGAACGGTGAGCCGTACAAGTCCGAAATCACCTTGAACTGTTCCGCCGCCACCAGCTGAGCGTGCGCTTCTTCGCCCTCCAACCGTTCCAGGGCGGCCCGCGCACTCCCCACCTGCTTGAAAAACGTGGTGGGCATGTCGTCGATATCGTCCTTTTGGTTTTCGCCGGGAATATCCAGGTGCACCACGATCCGCTGATAAACCATGTCATTGAGCAGCGATACGATCCGCTCCCGCGCGGTGATGAAATTAGGATTCTCGCGCTGCGGGCGCGGCGCCTGTTCAGGCTTGCCGAGCAGGGATTTGATCTTGCTAAACATGGTCGATGAATTCTCTCAGTGCCGTAACAAAACCGTTATATCGGATGC
>VEPB01000011.1 GCA_012026715.1 Methylococcaceae bacterium
GATCGATCCGGGTCATGACCCTCAAGTCTCGTCTATCCGTCCGTCACGGTCAAAGGCGGTGAACCGAATTCCGACTCCCCTTCCACGGGATACCAGGAAAAGCGATAAGGTGCTGCTCGTTTCCAAAGCCCTTCGTCATACTTTGCATCGCCGCACCCATTTCCATCCATAGCCTGTCACCGGAACCAACACGGCGCCCGCGAGTTCCCCCCTAAGCATCACAGAACTCATAGTAGGATGCCGTGACGAAAGGACCGCACCACGTTTGACAGCCAAGCAGTTAGTGTCGGTCATGCGGGTAGGGGCCGATCTGGCGAAGTCAACGTTTGCCGTGTACGCCGTTGATCGTCAAGAGCATCTAGTCGTGAGGCGGATGCTGAACCATCAAGTGTTTGAAGGCTTTCTTCATAGCTTGCCGAAAGGATTCGTGGCGGGAATGGAAGCCTGCGGAGGTGCCCATGCGTGGCGCCGATATTGCCGGCGCCTGGACTTGCGCCCGGCGTTACCGGCGCCGCAGGCAGTGAAACCGTATATCGGCGAGCAAAAGAGTGATCGACTTCCTGGCCGATGCGTTCCTCGAAGGCCAGGCGGTTGGGCAAGCCAGGTTGAGTTAAGGCTTTTCGTAACCCAACTTGAACTTGCGCCCCAGGCACGCGTGGGCTAACGATGGAGCCATTAACCTAACCTACTCTGCCCCTCCGATGACATTAACGCCATTGAATTGGTCGGCACAGGCCCCCAGGCCGAACGGAGACCGTCAGTACGGACTCCCGTCCTTGTGGAAAAACCCGTAGCCGACCGGACGATCGATCGCCAGAAGATCCTCGTCCGGATAGTGGGCGCGATCGCCGGGTAAGCGGTCCCCAGCTTCCAGATAGGTCGTCGTGCCTGCGCTGCGATTGACCAACTGGTGGCCGTCGGCGGTGCCGGCGGGGAAGCCCGCGCAGTGGCCGGGAGCCAAAACCTGTTCACCCTGTTCGGTGACCAGGGTCAACTCGCCCTCCAGCACGTAGATGAATTCGTCCTGGCGGGTATGCCAGTGACGCAGGGCGGACACGGCGCCCGGCTCCAGGGTCACCAGGTTGACGCCGAAGTTCTGCAGTCCCAGGGCGTCGCCCATGGCGCGCTTGGACCGTCCGGCCACGCGATGGCGCAATTCCTCGGTGGGATAAGTGGAACCCGTGCGAGGGGACACGCTAGCCGGATCAAGGGCCGGTGGAACGAGCGGCCCGCCGCTGCCGCGCAGCGAATAGCTGGCGGAAGCCCGCACCACCTGCCCCATCCCATCGAACTGGCAACATTCCGCCACCATCCCGCGGTGGCCCCGGTAATAGAGTGTCACTTGGTCGATGCCGGGCAGCACATCCAACAACTGGAACCGGAGTTCGGGTATCCGTTCCAGGCCCTTCGCCCAATATGCCCGGATCGCAGGCTTGCCTTTCAGCGTTCCACCGGGTTCACCGATGAACTCGACGATCAGCGGCGAGGAGAACTCGGCATCGTCGGCGTAATGGGCCAGCACCGCCTCCAGGT
This sequence comes from Methylococcaceae bacterium, assembly GCA_012026715.1. Classification (GTDB taxonomy): domain Bacteria; phylum Pseudomonadota; class Gammaproteobacteria; order Methylococcales; family Methylococcaceae; genus VEPB01. The sequence goes on from VEPB01000011.1 coordinate 1,534, forward strand.
CGTGACGGTTCCAGGCGTCGATCCAGGTTTCGGCAAACTGCCTGGCAACAGAGGCTTCGATCAGTGGCATGGCAACTCCTTGAGGGTAACGGCACACAGAAAGCCGCCGACACCGCCCCACAGCAACAGGCTGTGGCGTTCCAGCCGGACGCTGCGGTGGCCGGCGAACCGCATGGACTGGATGGTCTCGAGCCTTTGCTCTGGAGTCGACATGACGGTCTCTGCGGTTAACTCTGAAATTCAGAGCATAAACTCTGCCCAGCAGAGCGTAACGCTACAGGCTACCAATGCGCCAATCGGTGCTACCCTGCAACAGTCGCAAGGTGGGTGTCCGTGCCGGACTTACTCCGCCGACCGGCATCCATTGACCGACGACAACACGTGAGGAGCGAACCATGCGCCATGCCTTTCTCGTTTCCCTGCTGCTGCCCGCGCTTGCCACCGCCCAAGGCTATGGCGCGCCCCAGATGAACCAGGAACAGATGCAACAGATGATGCAGCAAATGCAGGGCATGCAGACCTGCATGCAAAACATCGATCAGGCTGCCCTGGAAGCTTTTCAGCAGAAAGGGGAACAACTCAACGCCGAGATCAAGGCGCTGTGCGCCGCCGGCCAGCGCGACGCCGCCATGGCCAAAGCCATGGCATTCGGCAAGGAAGCCGCATCCGATCCGACAATGAAGCAGATGCAGCAGTGCGGCCAAGGCATGAAGGACATGCTGCCGAATCTGCCCCACGTTCCCCATTCCCGGGACGAAGGCGGCAAGCCTCGCCACATCTGCGACGTGCAACCGTGAGCGGCGCCCCCTGCGTCGCTTCATCGGGTGCGATAGGCGATGAAACCGCTATTGCCCCCTTCTACGCGGGCTGACGCGCAAGTTGGCAGCCGCCGGTCGCGGCAGAAACTCCGCGGATTACCGCCCTTAAAGGAGCCTGAGCCCCCCGAGGAAGGTTGGACAGGAGCACCCCTGTCCAACCTCCGGAATGGCGGTTCCCAGGCCCCTGCCCGGGAACCCGCCGAGCGACCGGACTTACGGCGTCTTGACCGTGCCGCCGCCGAAGTCGTCCAGCACGGCGTGGGGCGCGGATTGCGACCAGATGCCGATCTTGCCTTTCTTGTTGTTGAAGAACCTCTGGTCCTTCGAGTTGAGGGTCACCGTGGTTACCAGAACGTCGTTCTTGTAGACGCGCACGTTGCCGTTGGCGAGAACGCAACCGCCCAGTTTGTCGCCGTCGCCGAAGGCCACTGGCGTTTTCCCGTAGGACCGCCAATCCCACGCGCCGAAGCGGAAGGTCGAGATGCGCACCGCCTGTGCCCGGCCGTCGTAGGCCACGGCGATCGCGGCCCTCGACGACGCGCCGTCCTTGCCATCGTGGCGATCCTTGCCGTTATGGGAATCCCAGCCGTCCTCGTGATCGTGCCGGCCAGAGTGCGGCCCGTCGCCATCCTGCACCTTCAGCAGGACGCCCTGGGCGGATTTGCCGGTGTCCACGCCGCTCAGGGTGACGAAGGCCGCCTGGTTGGCGTCGAACCGATCGGGGTCCCAGAAAACCGGACC
>VEPB01000170.1 GCA_012026715.1 Methylococcaceae bacterium
AGACGTAGCGCAGTCTGGCGTCGGCTCACTTGAACCGTGGAAACCTCGGGTTTAGGGAGCATGGGAACGCGCAGCTCATGGCATTCCAGCACTCCACGGACATCTTTCAGACAGTTGACATAGACAGTTCGGATGTCTATAAATCCTTCCATGGACGCTAACGACACCCCCCGCTATACCCTCGACGATCTCGCTGCGCTGACCGAACTGCCGCGCCGCACCGTGCGCTATTACATCCAGCAGGGGCTGATCGACCGTCCTGTCGGCGAGAAACGTGCCGCTTACTACACCGCGGCCCATCTCGATCAATTGCTCACCATCCGTAAGTGGCAGCAGGCCGGGCTTTCCCTGGAACGCATCCGGGACATCCTGGCCGGCGGGCGGGACGGCTTGCCGCCCCCGCGCCCCCGCGGGCCGGGGACCGTTGAAGTTTGGAGCCACCTGGTGTTGGCCGACGGCCTCGAACTCACCCTGGAACCCGGCCGCGCTGGTCTGAGCCCCGCCGAGGTGCGCGCTTTGTTCCAGGGGGTGACCGCGCTCTATGAACGGCTCAAACAACACGGAAACGACCATGAACAATCCTGAACTGCCCCCCGCGCTGCTGCGCGCCCGCTTCGACCAGCCTGTACCGCTGCTGGGCGTCACCGCCGTCGCCCGCCTGCGCGGGCCGATGGCAGAGGTCAGCGTTGAACAGCGCTACCGCAACGGCGCCGATACCAACATCGAGGCGGGCTACACCTTTCCGCTACCGCTGGATGCCGTACTGCTGAGCCTGGAACTGGAAATCGGCGGGCGCCGGCTTGCAGGCGCCATCGTCGAACGCAAGCAGGCCGAACAAGCCTATGAAGACGCGGTAACCGACGGCGACAGTGCGGCGATGCTGGAGGAAGCGGGCCCCGGTCTCTATACCGTCAGCCTCGGCAATCTGCTGGCCGGCGAGACGGCGGCGATCCGTTACCGTTATGGGGCCTTGCTCAACTGGCACGGCGACGGTCTGCGCTTCTTCCTGCCGACCACCATCGCGCCCCGCTACGGCGATTCCCAGGCTGCCGGATTGCAACCGCATCAAGTTCCGACAGCGTCCTTGCAGGTCAACTATCCGCTGGATCTGACAGTAAACCTCGAGGGCGAACTGGCGAACGCAACCGTCGCCAGTCCCTCCCACCAGTTGGCGATCACCCGCTCCGAAACCGGACTGGCGGTGCGACCGGTAGAACTTGCCGTGCTGGACCGGGATTTCGTGCTGACGCTGGAAAGCGCTGCGGCGGATACCCGGGCGTCCTCCTGTGTGGCGACTCCCGACGGGGCGGGGTTCGTGGCCCTGGCCTCGCTGCGGGTGCCCGCCCAGGCCGAAGACGCCGCGAGTCCGCTAGCGATCAAGATCGTCATCGACTGCTCGGGCTCCATGGCCGGCGTCAGCATGAATCAGGCGCGCAAGGCCGCCTTGGACATCCTCGATCAACTGCTCCCGGGCGACCTCTTCAATGTGACGCTGTTCGGCAGCACACATCGCTCGCTGTTTCGCCGGCTGATGCCGGCCACCGCGGCCAATCTCGCCAAGGCCTGCGAAGTCCTGGCTACATTGCAGGCCGACATGGGCGGCACCGAGATGGAACAGGCACTGGCAGCGGCTTTCGATCTGTGTGTTGGAGCGGGCGAAGCCAACGTGCTGCTGATCACCGACGGCGAGATTTATGAACACGAGCGCCTGGTGCGCATCGCCGCCCAATCCGGCCATCGGGTGTTCACGGTGGGCGTCGGCCATGCAGTGGCTGAAGCGTTCTTGACCCGCCTCGCGGCGAAAACCGGCGGCGCATGCGAATTGGTGGCACCCCAGGAAGGCATGAGCGAGCGCGTTCTCCAACAGTTTCAGCGCATGCGGCAACCGAAGCTCGATGACGTTTCCTTGGACTGGCCGGCGCCTCCGGTCTGGGTCACCCCCTTACCGGCGGCGGTGTTTGCCGGAGATACGGTGCAGGTTTTCGCCAGATTCGCCGAACCGGCGGAGGGTCAAGTGAACCTTCACCTGCACGGGACTGACTTGCCGGCGGTGTCGGTAGCCATCCAGATGTCTCCCGAAGCCGAACTGCCCCGCCTGGCGGCCGCCCGGCGGCTGAACCTGGTGGATGAGGCCACCGCCCGGTCGCTGGCTCTGCACTATCAACTGGTGTCGCGCTGGACCAACTGCCTGGTGGTGGCCGAACGTGCCGAGAAAGTCGAGGATCTGCCGTTACTGGCGACCGTGCCGCAGATGTTGGCCGCCGGTTGGGGCGGCGTGGGCGTCCAAGACTTATCACGCATCCGGAGTTGCAGACCCAGGTCGTCCGTTCGGGCGCAAAGCGCCCCGGCTGCCGCGCCCCATTTCGCCAGGCGGGCCGATTCGGAAGTCCTCTACGATATCGACCCGGTGGACATCCGCCTTGAACCGGCCGCATTTGCGAAACTCCGGATACCCGGCGGACCCGGGCCGGTCCACTCACCACTGGAATTCCTGCAAGCCATGTCGGCCAATCTAAGATCCATGTTCCGGACCATCGCACTGCCGGACCGTATCGATGGGCTGGAGGCGTGGGGCTTGGACGAGACCCTAGCGGCCGAACTCCGCCGTCTGGTCGGACAAGGCCACGGTGAGGCCGAGGTGGTGGTTGCGTTCCTGTATGCCTTCGCCAATTCCGACGAGTTTGCCGGGCTCATCGATCGCTGGGTTCTGCGGGCCATCCTCAAGGGGTGGAAGCTGGCGGCTCCAACGCCCCAACTGCAATCGGAGCTTACAACCGGCCTGGCAGGTTGCAGCCTATCGGCCTGGCACTGGGCCGAAACCTGTGGGACTTGACACATGGGCTAAGGACCTGGGGTGTTGGCGCCAGCAGATTCTTGACCATTTAGGCCCTACACCCCTATTGGTTGACGCAGACGTCAACTTTTTGAACGCGATGACCAAACATAGCTGCCCTAAACTGAACAATGCATTCCAAGACCAGATGGGCCGGAGGAATGACGATGAAGTTGCTCCAACGCCGTCGTTGGGCAAAGGGCCAGATCCGGACGGGCAAACATCCAAAGTTTGCGTGCCACTTACCTCTACCGATATAGACGGATAAGACCGACGATTTCGCAGTCTGACCACCATCTTTCTTGTTTGACGTTACAACCTTCCATGCTTCGTTATGTACTTTCTACTGTGTACCTGCACACCAGCAATAAGTCGATCATTGCCTCCCGATACTTGACATTGCGAAGGTCGGCCTGTAATTGCCAAGGGACCGTTTCTGAGAGCGCTGCCGAAATCGCGCCGCTCTCGGTGAGGGGCTTACCTATTGGGCCAATCTTCACGGTGTTCTGTTCCTGCCCATCTGGCGCCCGAAACTTCGTTACCAAAAGCCGAGCCTCATCGCAAAGATCGGCGTATGTACTATCACTTTCCGTTGCAGATCCCTCTCGGAGTCGCAGATAGAAGTCCTCTGCTTGCATTTTCAATGCTCTGCCGCGTAACAAAAATGGAAAGCGGGAAGGAGCAAGGTCAAGTTTTAGCTCTGCAAACTCGACGTTATCGGGCTGACTCAGGAAACGGTGCCAGGCGTCCGGGAACTCCTGTCGTATGCTAAATAGGCGATGCAGTCCGCCATTCTCCTTACCACTCTCCAACAAAAGGTCAACAGCCCCCTTCATTTCCGTCAATACCTGGTCGCCGAGCATTTTTCCACCTTCCCGGGCGGTATATTTCACATGCAAGACGACGTCGGTAATGGTTTCGTAGTCAAACTGGCGAAACTCCCTCGGTAACTCGACGCGCCAGCGGCTGATCGCGCCGGCACCCTCAAACGGCAAGTACCTCTCATCGTGGAAATTGAGCTCAAATAGGCCACTGTCATTCTGGCCGCTACTGGTTGCAATCGCTTGCATGGGGACAAGATTATCGGTAAATCTGAGGTCGTCGCCTTCCAACATCCGTGCGTACGGGCTATCCATCAGAAGGCTCGTCTTGCGCAGCGAATTGCGGAGCAGCGTCAGTGTACAGTTGACGCCGGTATAGGGTCCTACCACACTCGGAATCGTGATACTGACGGACTTGATGCGGCGGAAGTAGTGGCCGGGAAAATCCAGATCGAACAGCGCTTCAGGTAGTGCGAATTCGCAAGTCCCAGTTTCGCGTAAAGCCATCAGTGCGGCCGGGTCCAGCAGCAGCAAGGAAACGTGCTTGGTAATCTCATACTCGCGGCGGTTTTTCTCAGCATAAGCGAGTTCCAAGCGACGCAGATCATGGCGCAGTTTCTCGCCAGCGAGTAACCCTTTATTCAGGCCATCCCAGTAGCCGAACTGGATGAAATTTGAGTCGTCCACGCCCAGTTCGAAGCGATAGCAACGCTCGGCCTGCTTGGCGATATCGTAGGCTAATTTGTAGCTCTGAAAATATATACCTGAGACCTGCCCAATCATCCAACCGTAGAGGTCAGTATTGGTGAATTTGTTCTGCAGGTATTCCTTGACACTATCGGCATGCTCCTGTTGTTTTTTGGTTACATCGAGTTCGCGCTCCAGCGCACTTTTGTGCTTGCATGCAGAGTCGATTTGGGCCTGTATCTGAAGTTCTTCTTTTTCAGACAATTCTTTCTGAAATTCCCAGTCTTCTTGGCGACGGGTAAAACCTGCCATTTTGTCTGCCATGCGTGCTGCCATTGAAGCGGTTGAAATAGCATCCCTGATAGCCCGAACGCCTGCCGATTCGGCATCCCCGGCGCTCTTGCCTCCTGTTACTGTCACTGCATGACCGCCACTTCCACTACTTCCCGCTTGCTGATCAGGTGCCGCGTGTGAAAGCGCGACGGCTGCCTCAGCGCCAGCCAGGAGGTATGTGCCTTCCATCGCTGCAAAGTCCATAAGCAGACTTATTGCCTCCATGCTATTGAGAGGAAGGCCCGGTGGGATTTCGATTTCGCCAAAGGGAGTCAACAGACTTACACGTTGGGCCAGCAGACATGTATAGTGCTGCTTACGTGCTGTTGCCAGAGCCTTACTTTTCCCGAGGGCGTCGATCGAGGCCTGCGCTTCGTCGATCTGCGCGTCCTTAACCAGCTTCATCGTGACCAGCACCTCGGATTCCTGAGTTGCCCGGATAGCAGTCAACGCTTCGGCATCGCGTTTCTCCAATGCCGATAACAGGGCATTGCCCAATGCCTGCAAGTCATTACAAAGTTCCAACGCCCTCTGTACCTGGGTAGCAAAGCGATAGTACGGCAAGGGTGCCGAAAGGTCGGCCAGCACGCTTCCAATGTCGAGACCCACGGCCGCTGCTTTGACCAGTAAAGCCGGGTTGATCGGTGGTTCGAACAGCGCCAGTTCCCGGAAAACACCTTCGATGTTCATGCTATGGCGGATCTTGAAAAGGCGGTCGGCCACCGTGTCCCAGCGCGCCAGGAGTTCCGGGTTGTTGGGCACACAGAAGTACAAGACCTCGGGCAAAGAGCCGTGCGCTTCTGGCTTGCTCTGCCCGTACATTGACGAGGGCCCCGTGGGCAAAAGGTTTTCCACTTTCACTAATGCGTTCCGGAAAGCGTCCAAGTCAGGTTCCAAGTCATTGTACGTCTTGATCGGCGCAACAGCCGGAGGTTGAATCTCGACCGGGCGCGGCCCCAGAATTTCGGCGGCAAGGATATATAGCAGGGTGGCTTCGTTGATGGACTCCAGCGTTTCCCGGCGAAAAA
>VEPB01000506.1 GCA_012026715.1 Methylococcaceae bacterium
CAGTTGGCCTTGGTGCGGCCGATCCCGACCACGCCCTGGCCCTTCAGCTCGGCGATGCGGCGCTTGAGGTACTCCCACGACTCCAGCCCCGACTCGGTGGCGCAGCACTTGGGCTTGGTGGGTTCGGCACAGAGGAAGATGTGCCGGCGGAAGTCCGCGAGCCCCAGGTTGCCGGCAATGGCCGCCAGTTCGTCGCGTACGTCGTTCATGATGCCTCCGAAAATGCTCAGCGGTTGACCTTGACCAGTTCCACATCGAACACCAGCGCGGCATTGGGCGGGATCACCCGCGCCGCGCCGCTCTCGCCATAAGCCAGCTCGGACGGGATGAAGAAGCGGTACTTGGCGCCTTCCTTCATCAGTTGCAGGCCTTCGGTCCAGCCGGGGATCACGCCGGACAGCGGGAAGCTGATGCCCTGCCCGCTATCGAATTCGGAGCCGTTGATCAGTTCGCCCCGGTAATTGACGGTGACACTGTCCGAAGCGGCCGGCTGGGCGCCGCTGCCGGCCTGTAAAATCTTGTATTGCAGGCCGCTGGCGGTGACCATGACGCCTTCCTTCTTGGCGTTGGCCTCCAGGAAAGCGATGCCATCCTTCCGGGTTTGCTCCGGATCACCGGCCGAACAAGCCAGCACCGACACCAACATCAACGCAGCGAACACGCTACGGAACCATCGACAATTGCGCATGAAAAATCCAAAAAGTGATTCGGGAGGGAAAAGCCGGTCCGGAAACAACGGGGGGCAGTCGAACCGGCCGCTGACGCCGCGCTATTTTCCCCGCCCCGCGCTGTGGCGGCAACTCGGCTGGCTGCTGCTGATCGTCCCGCTGCTGGGTTGCAGCGAGGTTTTCCGCTGGACCGATGAGGGTGGCAACCCCCATTTCACGGACCGGCCCACCGCTGGCGCGGAAAAGCTGCCGCTGCGCGAGCCCTCGCCTCCCACCGCCAACACCGCTACCGGCGCGGGCTGGGTGCGGGTGAAGAAAGTCTACGATGGCGACACCATCATCCTGGAGAACGGCGAACGGGTTCGCTTGCTGGGGCTCAACACCCCGGAAATCGCCGGCTCCTATCGCGACGAGGAACCCGGCGGGCCGCAGGCGCGGGACTGGCTGAGCGGCAAGATCGCGGGTCTGCGGGTCCGCCTGGAAACCGATGCCGAATCCAAGGACCGCTACGGCCGCACCCTGGCCCACGTGTTCACCGCCGACGGCACCCACATCAACCTGGCTCTGGTGAAGGCGGGACTCGCCACCACCGACGTGTTCCCGCCCAATCTGAAATACGTAGACGCCATGGCCGCCGCGGAACGGGAAGCCGAACGCAACCGGGCCGGAATTTGGGGCATGCGAGACTACCAGCCGAAACCGGTGGAGCGCTTGAACCGGAGCGACGCGGTGGGCTGGCAGCGGTTGGTGGGCACCGTCACCGCGCTCTCGGACGGCCGCAACTATGCGGGGCTGCGCTTCGGCGAGCGGCTGGAGGTCCGCATCCCCAAGCAAAACCTCAGGCTGTTTCCGGCCCTGTCCAGCTACCTCGGCCAGAAGCTGGAAGCCCGCGGTTGGCTGTCGCGCCAGGCTCGCAAGCCGGCACTGTGGGTGCGCCATCCCAGTGCGCTGCTGAAACGCTGATTCCGCTCCAAGCCGGCCCCCGCGCCTTCACTGTCAGTCCTTGGGAATCCGTCGTTCCCATGTTACCGTTGCGTTTCCCTATCGGTTCGTACAGAACTTTCGTTTCCGCAGGAACCGCCGCCCCCGCCGAGCCGTCTACCCCGCTTGAATCGGCTCCCTTTCACGCTCGCACCCCATGACCAACAACAAACACATCGTAATCGTCGGCGCCGGGCCGGGCGGTCTGTGCGCCGGCATGCTGCTGGCCCATCGTGGTTTTCAGGTTTCCATCTACGAAAAGCAGCCGGAAGTCGGCGGCCGCAACCGGCCGATCCGGATGAACGGCTTCACCTTCGATACCGGCCCCACCTTTCTGCTGATGAAGTTCGTGCTGGACGAGATGTTCGCCCTGTGCGGCAAACGGGCGGAGGACTACATGGAGTTCGTGCGGTTGGACCCCATGTATCGCCTGGCCTTCGACGACCGCGACGTGTTCGTCTCGTCGGATCCGGCCAAGATGGCGGCCGAACTGCGCCGCGTGTTTCCGGAGGGCGACGCAGGCTTCGCCGAGTTCCTGAAACGGGAGGAAGAGCGTTACCACCACCTCTATCCCTGCATCCAGCGCGATTACTCCAGCCTGACCCGGTTTCTCTCCTGGGACCTGATCAAGGCTCTGCCCAAGCTGGCCATCACCAAGAGCGTGTTCGAGAACCTGGGCAACTACTTCAAGGAGGACAAGGCCCGCCTGACCTTCTCGTTCCAGTCCAAATACCTGGGCATGTCGCCCTGGCAGTGCCCGGCCTTCTTCACCATGCTGCCCTTGATCGAGCACAAGTACGGCATCTACCACGTCATGGGCGGGCTGAACCGGATCGCGGCCGGCATGGGCAAGGCCATCGAGGAACTGGGTGGAACGATCCACATTGGCACGCCGGTGGAATCCCTGGTCATCGAGAACGGACGAGCCTGCGGGGTGCGTTTGGAAAACGGCGAGACAATCCGGGCGGACGAGGGCATCGTCAACGCCGATTTCGCCCACGCCATGAGCCGGCTGGTGCCGCCGGGCATCCTGAAGAAATACGACGGGGAAAAGCTGAAGAAGCGGGAATATTCCTGCTCCACCTTCATGATGTATCTGGGCCTGAGCAAGTGCTACGACCTGCCCCACCACAACATCGTCTTCGCCAAGGAGTACCGGGCCAACGTGGACAACACCTTTAACAAGAAGGTGTTGTCCGACGAGTTTTCCTTCTACGTGCAGAATGCCTGCGCCACCGATCCGGGCTTGGCCCCGCCGGGCAAATCCGCCCTCTATGTGCTGGTGCCGGTCCCCAACAACCTCAGCGGCCTGAGTTGGGAGGAACTGCGGGAACGGTTCCGGGAGCAGGTGCTGGACGCCCTGGAAACCCGCGGCGGCATGCCCGATATCCGCCAGCACATCGAATGCGAGAAGATCATCGATCCGGGACTCTGGGAGAGTGACGAGAGCGTGTTTCTGGGAGCGACCTTCAGCCTGTCCCACAAGCTCAGCCAACTGCTGTACCTGCGCCCGCGCAACCGCTTCGAGGAATTGGAAAACTGCTATCTGGTCGGCGGCGGCACCCACCCCGGCAGCGGCCTGCCGACCATCTACGTGTCGGCCAAGATCTCTTCGCGGATGATTTGCCAGAAGTACGGCCTGGCTTTCG
>VEPB01000361.1 GCA_012026715.1 Methylococcaceae bacterium
GACCACCGGCAAACTCTCCCATCTGCCCGCTCCTCCCTTCGTCTCCGCTCATGCCTGACGGCTTCTCTCGGTTTCCACACAAAATGAAACAGCCCCGGCTTTTATCGCTGCGACGCGCGCCAACCACGCCGCTTCGGTGCTGGAGCCGGGCAACCGCCGTTTCGATGTGTTGCAGGACCCGACCGAGCCGGGCCGGTTCATCCTGTATGAGGCTTATGCCACGGCCGAGGATGCCGCGGCCCACAAGCAGACGCCCCACTATCTCGCCTGGCGCGATGCGGTGGCGGACATGATGGCGCAGCCGCGCCGCGGTGAGCCGATGAACGGCCTCTGTCCGGAGGCCTGATATGGGGGAGGCTTTCAGCATCGGCCGGCTGCCGCGCATCGAGTTCGGCTGCGGCAGCTACCGCAAACTTCCGACGCTCGTCGCCGGATTTGGGCAGCGGCTGCTCCTGGTGACCGGCGCGTGCTCCTTTGCCCGATCGGATGCGGCCGGCTGGCTGTTCCAGCACTTGCAAGGGGCCGGGATCCGTTGGGAAGCCGTCACGATCGCCGGCGAGCCGTCGCCGGAGGGCGTGGACCAGACGGTGGCAGCTCTGCGGGGCGAGGCTTTCGACTGCGTCGCAGGCATTGGCGGCGGCAGCGTGCTGGATGCTGCCAAGGCCATTGCCGGGCTGCTGCTTCCAGGCAATTCGGTCATGGACCATCTGGAAGGGGTTGGGCCGGAGCTTCCCTATCGCGGGCCGGCAACGCCGTTCATCGCCGTTCCGACCACCGCCGGCACCGGTTCCGAGGCCACCCGAAACGCCGTGTTGTCGCGCCTGGGGGAGGACGGATTCAAGAAATCGTTTCGCGACGACCGGCTGATGGCGGAATACGCCGTGGTGGACCCCGATCTTCTGGCGAGTTGCCCGCCGGAGCTGATCGCCGCCAACGGCATGGACGCGCTGACCCAATTGCTGGAGGCTTACGTGTCGCTGCGCGCCAATTCCATCACCGACGGCCTGGCCGCCACCGGCATGCGCGCTGTCCGTGATGGCTTGTTGGCCTGGTACCGGGGCGAGGGGCTGGAGCTGGCGCGTGAGCGGATGGCGCTGGCATCGTTGCTGTCGGGCATCTGTCTGGCGCAAGCCGGGCTGGGGTCCGTTCACGGTCTCGCGCAACCTTTGGGCTCGTTGTTTCCCATCCCCCACGGGGTGGTGTGCGGTACCCTGGTGGCGGCGGCGACCGAGATCAACATTGCGGTCATGGAGGCCCGCGACCCAGCCAATCCGGCCCTGGCCAAGTACGCCGAGGCGGGCCGACTGTTGGGATACGCCGGTGCGGGCGACGCCGCGGCGCGGACCTTCCTGGTTGAAACCCTGAGTCAGTGGACCGCCGCAATGAAGCTGCCGACGCTGAGCGAGCTGGGGGTGGGTGCGGAGGATTTCTCCCGCATCGTCGCCCGTTGCCGTGGTTCCAGCATGAAGACCAATCCGGTGGAGCTGACGGACGGCGAGGTGGGCCTGATTCTTCAGGGCCGGCTCGGCTGAACCGGGTCCGCTATACTGGTGCGACACGGTTTGCTTCGGAGATCTCCAATGAAATTTGCGCTTCCTTTCGGTTCCTGTGTCCTCGCCATGGCGACGCTGATCAACGCCAACGCCGCCGAGCTTCCCCTGCCCGTCTCCGACTCCGGATTGGTCACGGTGAGAACGGGACAGACGGTGCGGGTCAATGTGGTCAATACGGGCATTGTGGCGGAAAGTTGCAGTTTTTCGCTGTCCCTGGTGAACCAAGCCGGCATCGGGCTGACGACCGAATCCATCAGCCTGGATGGCGGTGAATCCGGCGGTGTCCAACTGCTTGTCCCCGCAACCGGCCTGGCCAGGGCACATCTGGATTTCTCGGCGCAACTGTCTGCCAACTTGGAGCTGGCCGATCCCATGAGGGGCTGTTACCACCTGCTGCCGACCCTGGAGGTGCTGGACGCCGATGGATCCCAGCGGGTTCTGAATACCGCCTTCACCGGGATTCCCAGCATCGAGAAAGGCAAGAAGCTCACCAAGGTCACCATCTGCCACAAGCCGGGAACGCCGGCCGAGAAGACCAAGGTCATCCCGACTTCGGCGTTGAGGGGACATTTAGGACACGGTGACAGCTTGGGCCCATGTCCGTGAGACCTAAGCCGGCTGTTGCATGGCAGTCGGATTTTGTTGCGCCAAGCATACAAATCTGAGGGTTGGCGATCCGATTATGGTATAGTCGGCGGCATCTGACGAAAGCGGGGTGCTGCATGTTTTATCGAATCGCTTTGGGTTTGCTGATGGCGTTGTCGGTGTCGCTGGCGCGGGCGGAGGAACCGGCGCCGGGTGCCGCCAAGCAGGTGGTGGAGAAGCTCAACACCGTCCTCATCGACGTGATGAAGAACGCCAAGCAGCTGGGGTACGAAGGCCGCTACAAGAAGCTCGATCCCATCGTGCGGGAAACCCACGAGTTCGAGGCCATCGCCCAGATCGCCCTGGGCAACCATTGGAAAGACCTGTCCATCGAGCAGAAGAAGAAGTTCGTGGACAAGCTGACCGATCTCAGCGTCGCCACCTATGCCGCCCAGTTCAACGGCTACGCCGGTGAGGAGTTCAAGTACGACTCCGAGCAGAACATGAAGTCCAACCGCCTCATGTTGCGCTACAACCTGATGGCGCCCAAGGAAAAACCGGTGAAGTTCGAGTACATCCTCAACGCCTTCAACAGCCAGTGGGTGATCATCAACATCGTGGTGGACGGCATTTCCGACCTGGCC
>VEPB01000422.1 GCA_012026715.1 Methylococcaceae bacterium
CGCGGCCTTGGCCAGCATGGCGGCATCGGCCACCAGGGCGTTGACATTGTCGATGGCCAGGTTGAGGTTGTTCTTGATGGTATTGAAGTCGCCGTTGTAAGTGTCGGTGATCTTGGACGGGATCGCCCCCCGGGCGATGCGGTCGACGTAATCGGCGGCCACGTTCAGCGGCCCGATGACCGCATCCAGGGTCTGGTTCAATCCCTGGATGATTTCGGCGTAATCTCCCTCATGCCTCGACGGATCGGCGCGAGTAGCCAGGTTGCCGGCCACTGCGGCCTCGGAGAGCATGCGGGTATCGGCGATCAACGCATTGATGTTGTCAATGATCAGGTTCAGGCTGTCCTTGCTGTTGTTGAAGTCGCCCTGGAAGGCATCGGTGATGCTTGGCGGAATTGACCCCCAGGCAATCAGTGACAGGTAACCGCAGACGATATTGAAATTGTCGGTCATCGTGTCCATGGTTTGATTCATCCCTTCGACGATTCTTCGGAAATCGCCGTCATGTTGGCCGGCATCCGCGCGGATTGCCAATTGGCCCTTTACACTGGCGTCGGCGAGCATCAATGTGTCGGCAACCAGTGCTTCGATGTTGTTGATGGCCCGGTTGATGCTGGACTTGATAGCGTCGAAATCGCCTCGATACGTAGCGGTAATCTTGGGGGGGATTTCGCCGCGGGAGATGCGCTCGAGGTAATCGGCAGCAATACTCAGAGGGGATGTCACTGCGTCGAGCGTCGAGTTGATCCCTTTTACGACCTGGTGGTAGCTGCCGGCGTGTCCGGCGGGGTCGGCCCGGGCCGAAAGTTCGCCTTGCACGGCCGACTCGGCTAAGAAGGACACGTCGTCGATGAGGCGCGTGAGATTGTCCTTGACCGCCGTCATATCCGACATGAGGCCTTTGGCGTTTGCCGGAATATCCACGTTTAAATCGCCGTCCGCGATGCGATGGGCGATTTTCCCAACCTCGTAGATTTCCCCGCCCAATTGGCGCCGAAGAACCGAAGCCAGCTTCAAGCCAAACGCGATCACCCCGGCCAGCGAGGCGAGGAAAATGCCGGAGAGCAACAGATAGCCGGATTGGATTCTTTCGGCGGCATAGGCTTCCGTCTTTAGATTCCATGCGTTGGCACGTTCGACGGTCTTGTCGATAGCGGCGCGGTGATCCTGATAGGCCTTGCTCATCGCGGACAGCGCTACCCGCGTCTGAGCCAGGTCGCCAGCTTGTTTAGCCGGGAGGTAATTCCGGTAAGCCAAATCGTAAAATTGGCGTGCGGCTTGATCGGCCTGCTGCAGAAAGATCTCCCGGATTTCCTCGTTGAGAGTCTCTGCCAGCCAGTAGTCGTGCCGCGTGTCGTAATCCGCCTTGAGCGCATTGAGTCGGGCCACCAGCGGCGCTATTTCGGCCGCCGATTCCGCCCGGTCGATCTGCAGAATCACCAGGTAAGATTCGATGATGTATTCCGGTGGCGGCAGGATATCGGCGATCAAGTCCTTGCCCTGCACCACCTGACGGTACACCGGACCACTCACCTGCAGTTCACGCAGGGAAGATATCGAGAAGCCACCATAGAGCGTGAATCCGAGCGCGAACATGCCGATGAGGATGGCGAACTGGTGGTTCAGTTTGACGTTTTGCAAGGAGGGGAACGCAAAATTCACGGCCAGTCTCCAATTTAGCGAAATGGACTCGAGTGGCTGTCCCGAGCGAACGGCAAGTCGCGTAGTGGGCATTTTCCGTGGGGCGGACGAGCCGATACGAGGCTCGGCATGGCTAGGCCGGGCCGTTGCAGCAAAGGATTGCTGCAACGGCTCCGGGGGGGCGACCAGTCAGTGCAGGCCTTTCCCCACGGCTGCGAGACTGGAAATTTCATCCAGCGAGAGGACGTGGTTGACGTTGAGGATGATGACGAAGCGTTCGTCCACCTTGCCCATACCCTCGATGAAGTCGGTGCGGATCTGGGCGCCGAACTCTGGCGCCGGCTCGATCTGATCCGGTGGGATTTCCACCACGTCGTTGACCGCGCTCACCATCACTCCCACCGAGTGCTTCTCGTCCTCGCCGTCCAGTTCGATGATGATGATGCAGGTGCGCCGGGTCACTTCCGTGGGGCGCTTGCCGAAGCGCGCCCCCAGGTCGATCACCGGCACCACCGCGCCGCGCAGGTTGATCACTCCGCGGATGAACTCCGGCATCCGCGGAACTTCGGTGAGCTGCCCGAACTCCAGGATCTCCTTGATGTGAAGGATGCCGAAAGCAAACATCTCCTCGTCCAGCATGAAGGTGAGGAATTGCTGCTGATCGGTTGCCTGTTGCGTCAGGCTACGGGATGTTTCGGTAGTGATGAGTTCGCCCATGACCATCTCTCCTAAAACCTGACGAACTCGGTTTCATCCACCGAGCCGGCATCGGCATAGCCGGATTGGTGCACCACCTTGCCTTTGGACGCCTTCGAAGGCTTTGCGCTGGGCATGTTGCGCTTGCCCGACTTGTAGCCGCCTGCGGCGACAGGACCGCCGCCGGCACGCCGACCTTCCACCTTGAAGAATCCCATGGCGCTTTGCAGTTGCTCGGCCTGGCCGCTCATCTCCTCGGCGGTGGCCGCCAGTTCTTCGGCGGAACTGGCGTTCTGCTGGGTGATCTGGTTGAGCTGGCCCATGGCGTTATTGATCTGGCCCACGCCGGAGGTCTGCTCCTCGGAGGCTGCCGTGATCTCCTGTACCAGGTCGGAGGTCTTGTTGATGGAGGGCACGATCTCGTCCAGCAGCTTGCCG
>VEPB01000491.1 GCA_012026715.1 Methylococcaceae bacterium
AGGTCGCGCCCTCGCCGACGCGACCCTCGGCCCAGGTGCGTCCGCCGTGGCGGACGATTACCCGCCGCACGTTGGCCAAGCCGATGCCCGTGCCCTCGAATTCCTCCTCGCTGTGCAGGCGCTGAAAGACGCCGAACAGACGGCTGGCGTACCGCATGTCGAAGCCGGCACCGTTGTCGCGCACGAAGAGGACCGTTTCGGACGCATCCGGCGGGAGGCTGCCGATCTCGATCTCGGCCGGGTCCTTGCGGCGCGTGAATTTTATGGCGTTCGCGATCAGATTCTCGAGCACCACCCGCAGCATGGCGCGATCGCCCGCGACGACGGGCAGCGCGGCGATAGTCCAGCGAATGTTTCGATCACGTGTTTCCGGCTCCAGCTCGCGGATGATTTCCTGCACCAACTCGTCGAGCGCGAATTCTGCTCGCCTCATCTCATCGCGCCCCATGCGCGAGAAGGCCAGCAGGTCTTCGATAAGAGTGTCCATCCGCTTGGCGGCGCGGGTGACGGCTTCCATGAAGTGCCGGCTTTCCTCGTCTAGGCCCGACTCGATCTTCTGCCTCAACCGGTAAAGAAAACCGTGGATGTGGCGCAGCGGCGCCCGCAGATCGTGGGACACCGAGTAGGCGAAAGCCTCGAGTTCCTTGTTCGCCGCTTCGAGCCGCGCGGTGCGGTCGGCGACGCGATCCTCGAGTTCGCGGTTGAGCTGCCGAAGAGCCTCCTCGGCCCGGCGGCGCTGGGCGCGGGCGCGCAGCGTGCCGATGCCGAAGGCGAGGTCGCCGGCGAGTTCCTCCAACAGCCATACCTCGCCCGTCCTGAATGCGCCGGCTTCCGAGGCATAGATGCAGAGAGCCCCGAAGATAACGCCGCTCTCGTCCTTCAGCGGCGACGCGATGCTGGAACGATAGCCGCGCCGCAAGGCTTCCTCCCGCCACGGGACGACCTTCGGATCGGTGGCGAAATCCTCGATGCACAAGCTGATTCCTTCGCGGATCGCCGTCCCCATCGGACCCTGCCCACGCTCGGTATCGGCCCAGGTGATGTCGACACCGGCGAGAAAACCGTCTTCGGCGCCGGCCCAGGCCATGGGGCGTACGGTCCTGGCCTCATCGCCTTCGGCATAGCCCACCCAGGCCATGCGATAACCCGCCTCCTCGCAGACGATGCGGCAGATGTCGCCGAGCAGCTCCGGCTCGCTGCCGGCACGAATCAGGGTTTCGTTGCAGCGGCTGATGGCGCGCAACTGACGGTTGAGCTGGTGCAGCGCAGCGCTCTGATCGAGCAACTGGCGTTCGCTCGCCAGCAGCTTTGTGGATGCCTGGTTCAGCGACGCGCCGAGCGCAGCGATCTCGCTCACCGCGTTGGCGACATCGATCTGCTCGCCCTTGTGTTCGTCGAGCCGGCCGGAAAACGCCGAAAGTCTGTCGATCGCCGCGACGATGGGGCGAAGCACGAGGACGATCAGAATGGTGCTGAGCATCACCCAAACCAGGATCAGCAGCAGGGCATTCCGCCAAAGCCGGTCCTGCGCGCGCTGGATGGCCAGCAGGCCGAAATCGACCTTGAGCCAGCCGAGGACGCTGCCGGCGACGATGGGTTGCCAGATCTCGAGCCGATCATACCCGGCGATGATCTTGGGCGAGGCTGGAATCGGCGGAACGAGGCGGCGCGCGGGATCGATGGTCACCCGCGACGGCCCGTTGGCGACAGACTCAATATCCAGGATGAGTTTGCCGCTCGGCTCGACCAGCTGGATGCGCCGGATGTCGGGCAGCTCGGCGGCATGCTGCAGAATAGCCTCGAGCGCGGCGTAATCTTCGACCAGAAGGTGGTGGGCGCAGCTGTCGGCAATGTTGGCGGCCATCACCGTCGCGTTCTCCCGCGCGCCCGCCAGCATGTCCGCGGACTGGTCGCGGGCGGCCAGCCAGCCGAAGATCAGCCCGGTCCCAAGCAGCGTTCCTGTGACGGCGAGGATGATGCGGGACTGCAGCCGGCGCGGCAGCAAGAGCATCCTACCGGCCCCAGTTGGTGAACTTCTTGATGTCGATGGTTTCGAGAGATTGGTAGTCCCGGCGATAGTCGGCAGCGACCGGATCGGACATTCTGACGGACCTGAGGAGTTCGGCGCCTTCCGGCGTGGCGGCCATGGCCAGCACCGCCTTCTGTACCGCCGCGCTCAGGGCTGCCGGCACGCGCGGATGCGCACTCAGGGGATGGGGGGCAATTTCCGGCGAGATCAAGACCTCCCGCAGCTGGTTGCGGGTTTCCTCGGGTTCGTTGTCCAGTTCGGGGATGAACACCGCACCGACGTCGCTTTTGCCGAGGATCACGTTGAGCACGACATTGCGGACCGAACCGGCATATTCCTTGTCGTATTCGAGCTTATTGTTGTATTTCGACAGCATGTCCTGCATGAACACGCTGCAGAGGGATTTGTTGCCAACGAAGGATACCTTCTTGCCAGCCATGTCGTCGACGTTCCGGATCGGTGAATCCGTGCGCACGAAGAGGCCCAGCGTCACCATCTTGCGGCTGCGCACGAGGGGGATGTAGCCGTGCGACTCCCGCGCCACCACCTCCTGGATTGGCGAGGCAAACATGAAGTCCGCCTTCCCGTCCCAGATGTCGCGCTCGAACTCGGCCGTCCGGTCAAACAGCTTGAGCTTGAATTCGGCGCCGGTTTCTTGCTTGAGGCGGTCGAGGAAGGGCGCCCAGATTTTGTGCATCGACGTCGGCGGCGCGAAGGGCATCACGGCGATGGTGTAGACTCGGGCATCGGCCACGGCTATCGGCATGCCTATACCCAATAGAAACAGGAGGGGAGCGAGAAGACGGAGTGCCCGCAGGGCGTTGATCAGGGTCATGTCTCTCTCCGCTGGAGGAAGCACGCTGTTGCCGCACGATGAACAAATTCTAGTTGACGTTCCGACACGGAACCAATTCAGAACCTCGCCCGCTGGTCCGGCAGTGCGTCATCGGCGCCTAAGCCGACGAATTGCGATCCCGTAGAGCAGCGAATTCCACACCACCACGAAGATGCCCAATCCCAGCTGAATGGCGGGGGTCAGCCCGGCGGGGTAGATCACGGGGATCAAGTAATGTTCGATGAATCCGCCGGTGTAGCCCCGATCGCCGGCCATCCACCGCAATTGCTGCTCCCACGGGGTGAGGGGACAGATCCAGCCCTCGATTTCGATGGCCGCGGCCCAGGCCAGGGCGGCCCCGTGGGGCCAGACCAGCCAGCGCCGCCACAGGATCAGACTGGCGCCGAACAGCACGAACACGATGAAGCCCAAGTGCAGCAATACCAGGACGTCTGCCGCCAGTCGATATGCCATCGCCGCCTCCCGGCCCCCTCGTGGACAACGCTGTTGAGAAGGAACCTTCGACAGTGGCATGCGGCCGATCCTTCCCGCGAAGAGAAGGCGGGGCGGGAGCAGATGCCGCGGAGCGTTCGGCGGTACCATCCCATGCGACCGGCGCCTCGGCCCTCGCCCCAACCCCTACCCAGGAACCTATCGATGAAACGACGGCTCAAGGTAGTGTGGGCAAACCAAAAGCCGTTTGCTCACCCTACACCTTGGTCCAGGGAACAATCCGGTGCGAGAAAGCGTACCTTGGTCTCTCTCGCAGAGAGAGGGGCTTTAAACGCCCTTGTGCCACCCGTGGGAGGAGCTTCAGCCGGCGGCCTCGTCGATCAGGCGGCGGGGGTCCATTGGTAGAGCCAGGTCTCCGTGAGGGCGCCCTGGTCGTCGGCCAGATAGCAGCGCAGATCGACCGGTTCCTTGCCGTCGACGATCAGGTCGAAGTTGCAGCGCCATCCCGCCAACTCCCTGATGGGCCGCGCCGCAACCGCGGTGACGGTGCCGCGGGAAGCGGAGATCACCGCATTGACCTTGGCGTCCTTCCCCAGCTGATCCAGGCGGCCGCCACGAAAGTCGATGACGAACTTGCGGGACGGCACCGTCTGTTTCTGGCCCGGTATGCCGCCCACCCCGATGCGGGTGGCGATGACCTGGGCGGCGGCGGAGCGGAACGGCGGCTGGTCGCCCCAGTAGAGGCGGTACTTGAAGCTGAGTTCCTTGCCCGGCTCCGCCGGCTCGGCCGGGTTCCAGAACGCCACGATATTGTCGAAGGTCTCGTCGGCGGTGGCGATCTCCACCAACTGCACCGAGCCCTTGCCCCAACCGCCGATGGGCTCGACCCACACCGACGGCCGCTTGTCGTAGTACACGCCGTCGTCCTGGTAATGGTCGAAGTCGCGGTCGCGCTGCAGCAGGCCGAAGCCCCGGGGGTTCTCGTCCAGGAAGGAATTGACCCGGATATGGGGCGGATTGACCAGGGGCCGCCAGATCCATTCGTCGGTGCCGGTCCACAAGGCCAGGCCGTCGGTGTCGTGGATCTCCGGGCGGAAGTCGTCGCTGACCCGGTGGTCGTTTTCGCCGAACTGATACATGGAGGTGAGCGGCGCAACCCCGAGCCGTTCGATGGCCTTGCGGGGAAACAGATGGGCCTCGATCTGCATCACGGTGACATCGCCCGGTTTGATCACGAAGCTGTAGGCGCCCGCGATGCTGCGGCTGTCCAGCAGGGCATGGATCGTCACCGCCTCGGAACTTGCCAAGGGTCGTTCCAGCCAGAACGACCGGAACTCGGGAAACTCCTCGGGCCGGTTGAGGCCGGTGTCGACCGCCAGGCCGCGGGCCGACAAACCGTACTGCTTGGAACCGCCCACCGCCCGGAAATAGCTGGCGCCGAGGAAGGAGAACACGTCCCGCGCCCAGTCCGACTGGGCATGGACCCGGAAGCCGGCGAAGCCCAGGTCGCCCACCTTGCCCGGCACCTTGACCCCCTTGCCGTAATCGAACAAATCCTTGGAGTAGTGGATGGGCTTGGCCAAACCATCGGCCACTTCATGGATGGTGACCGGATGCTTGAAGAACAGCCCCAGGTGGAACAGCTTGGCCTGGAACGGCAAGCCTTCTTCCCGCCACAGGGCTTGATCGTCCCGGAACCGGATCGACTGGTAACCGTCCCAGTCCAGGCCGGTCACCCAGGCGGGCAGCTTGGCGGCCGGCTGGACATAGTCCGCTTCCGCCAGCCGCTTGGCTTCGGTCCTCAACCATTCCTTGTTGAAAGCCACCCCGTCCGGCTCGTCGCCCGCCAGGGCGGAACCGGACCGGCTCAGCACCGGATTGAGGACACCCCAGGCGGCCAGGGCGAGAATATGGTGGAGAACTTCGCGTCGCGTCATCATGGCTGGAAAACGTGTGGTGATCGGAACTCCGCTATTTTACCAGCTGAGACCGAATTGCCATCCCCACGGGGGACATCTTCCGCCGATCGTCCGGATTTGCCGCTACCCGCCCTTCAGGCCATGAAGCAGCGCAACGCCAAGGTTTACCAGGGCCAGCGCGATCAAGACATAGACCGTGAGCTGCATGCCCCAAACCCTGGACCGGAGGGATTCCCGCAAAAGTCCGCGGGCATGCAGAACCCGCCCAGCCAGCAGACCGATGCCGCCGGCATGGAGCAGCGCCGCCGGGGCGCCGCTCAACTCGGCCAGCCCCAGCAGGAGCAGGGACAGCGGTATCGTTTCCACCGCGTTGCCATGGGCGCGGATGGCATTCCGCAAGTCCGGATCGCCACCATCGCCCAGCCGAATTTTCTTGGCGCGGCGCAGCCTGACAACCTGCCAGATCAACCACACCAGCAGCAGCGTCGCCAGCGCCGCATAGAAGGAACTGATCATTGCGCCACCTTCAGGCGCAATGGGTCATGTCGTAGCTGATGGCCGTGATGGATGCGCCTTGCGGATCGCGCAATATGCAGAACCGGCCCACGCCGGGAATGTCGGTGGGCGGCATGCAGATCTCGGCACCCAGCTGTTCGGCCTTGGCGGCGGTGACATCGACGTCATCCACCGTCACACAGCAGCCCCAATGCGGCGGAACGCCTGCCATGTCCGGAGGCAGGGCCATGATGCCGCCGACGCCGTCGCTGCCGGCCTTGACCACGTGGTAGGGGATCAGCGGTTCCTTGTACTCATATTCCCAGCCGAACAGGCTGCCGTAGAACGACTTGGCGGCCTCCACGTCGCTGGTCATCAGTTCGCACCAGCTGAAGGCCCCGTGTTTCATGAATGGATTGGACATCTTGCTGCTCCGTCATCAAAGAATTTCTCAGGCTCCAAGTCTCCCGTCAGGGCCGTCGAAGCCCGCCTGACTTGCTTTATGCAAGCGATTCGACTGTCGCACACATCGCCGCGCGACGCAAGCGCACGACCTCACCCCAGGTTTTCGGCCTCCCAACGATCGAGTTGCTCCAGCACGCCGTGAATGAAACCTTCGCGGTCGGCCTCCAAGCGTTGGGCCAGCTCCGGCGGCAATCGCGCGCTCCCCAACTGGCGGCTGGACCAGAGGGTGATTTCCAGCAGGCTGTGGATCAGGTCCTTGCCGGAAGCGCTGAGGTAATACAGTTTGCGGGTTCCGCTGCGGGGGTGAGGAACGCATCGCACCAGCCCGGCCTCCGTCAGGCGGCGCAACCGGTCTGCCAGGATATTGGTGGAGATGCCCTCGAACGAGTTGAGGATGTCCTTGTACTCGTGCAGGTTGCGCAGCATCAGGTCGCGCACGATCAGCAGGGTCCAGCGGTCGCCCACGATATCCAGGGCATGGGCCAGCGGGCAGGGCGAACTGTCCCTGTGGCAAAGCAGTTTGGGCATCGGCTGGGACGGGGAGCCGACTTCAGCGGTCCACCCGCATCATTCCGCCAGCAGGGTTTCCACCTTTTTCCGGATATCGGCCGCCTCTCCCTTGCGAAAGCCCAGATGGACATGGCGGATGACACCTTTCTTATCGATCAGGTAGGACGACGGCATGGCCATCACCCCGAAGGCGCTGGGGCAGTTGCCATCGGGATTGCCGGCGATGGTGAAGCGAACCGGGCGCTTGGCGAGAAATTCGTCGGCGTCCTCCCGCTCCTCGTCCACGTTGAGGGCGATCAGTTCCAGGCCCTTGCTCTTCAGCTCGCCGTTCATCTTATCCATGAACGGCATCGATTCGGCGCAGGGCCCGCACCAGGACGCCCAAAAATCCACATAGACCACCTTTCCGGGCTGTTTGAGGCTGATCGGCTTGCCATCGGCGAAGTTGACGAGTTGGCAATCGGGAACCGGATCGCCCACCGCCGCGGCATGGCCGGACTGGGCGATGAAGAGGGTCAGGGCGAGCAAGAAGCGGAACGACGTTTTCATGGAGGAGACGGGATGAGGAGTTGTACGAAGGGAACACGGCAGCTAGCGGTGCCCGCCGGAATCTGGACTTTGCCGGATCGGAAGGGAGCTTGGCAAGGGTTTTCCAGACGATACAGCGCGTCGCCATTCCGCGCGGCCGCAATGCAGGCTCGGCAGGGCGCATTAAAAGGGCAGCATAACGCCGGACGCTGGTTCGGCGCACCGTGACAACCACCAGAATTCATGGAGTTAGCTCCTTCCCTCGACCCTTACCTAGCCTTCTGCCACGGGGACAGCCCTCCCGGCCCCATGGCCCGCGGATTGTGGCCACGGGTCGAGGGACCACGCTCCAACTGCACGGCATCCGGCTACGGCGCCAGATAGCCGGAAAACGGCTGCAGCGGCGCCGCCGCGCCGTCGGCTCCGGTCGCCGGGACCACCAGGTACTCGTCCTTGGCGAGGCCGGCGCCGAGCGGATTGCCCGCCGCCACGGCTGACGGGTCGCCCACGTGGCCGCTGGGTATGGCAATCTCCGGATGGTCGAAAGGCGCCTTCTGGTAGCGTACCCGGTCGTCGGTGAGGGTCTTGAGGAACGCCACCAGGTCCTGCCGGTTCGGTTCGGAAAACTGCAGGTTATGCAGCTGGAACACCCGGGTGACCTGCTTGGCGTCATTGCTGTAATTGCCGCCGCGAGTATAGAACTCGATCACCTGCTCCAAGGTCGCCATGCTGCCGTTGTGCATGTAGGGGCCGGTCAATTCGATGTTGCGCAGCGTCGGCACCTTGAAGCTGGCCTTCACCGCCGCCGCCATCTTCAGGCTGCCCGGCCGGTTCAGCTCGGCCCGCGCCGCCTCCACGGTGGGCAGGAAGGCGTTGGTGGTCGCCGGCAGGAAGCAGCCTGCCGTGTCCTGGGGCTGCGGCGTGATGCCGTCAACGGGCCGAAACAGGCCCGGAGTCGGATAAGGGGGATCGTAGTTGATGGCGAACTCCTCCTGGAAGTCGCAGGCGCGCACCGTGGTGACTTCGTTCGGGTCCACCACGCCAGCTGGATTTCCCGCCAGATGCTGCAGATACTGCAGGCTGTAGGACAGTGGATTGCCGAAGTCGTCGGTGCCGCCCAGCCCCAGGTCCGCCGCCTCCTCGGCGACACCGGTGGAGGCGAAGCCGGTATCGTAGAACACCGTGGTGGCCGTCACCGGGATGCGCTCCACCACGTTGGTGGTGGTGCTGATTTCAAAGCTCGGTTCGCCGAAGGCTTCCGGATGGGTCTTGGCAATGGCCGCATTGGCATTGACCGCGGCCGCGCTGAAATTGGGGCCCAAATGGCACAAGCCGCACATATTCAAGCGGAACTGTTCAAGGCCGCGAAGCTCCGCCGCGCTCAGTTCCACCGGCTGGTTGGCTCCGTCGCGGACACTGGTGTCGAACCGTGACTGGTCGGAGACCAGCGTGCTCTCGTACAGCTGTATCGCCAGTCCGAAGAACATCCCGAAATTGGCTTCCATCTGGCTGTAGGGGGTCTGGCCGGGAGGCCCGCCGAACTCCCCCCGCCGCGAGTAGGACCAGTACTTGTTATTGAAGGCGCGCATGACGAGCTCGGTATAGGTGGTATTGAGGCCGGCCTTCAGGCTGCCGGCGCTGCTGAAGCTCAAGCCGCCCAGCACGCCGTCGTTCCAATGGACCTTCTGGTTCTGCAAGGGCCGGCGCGCCAACAGCTTGCGGCCGATATCGGGCAGGCGCCGCTGGCTGCAAGACATCTCGGTCGTGTTCAAGGGCGGCGCCGTGGCCAGCGACGCCAGCGAGGAATTCACCAGATGCAGCCGCTGTTTCTTCGCCGAGCGCGCGCTGACCTTTACCCAGACGCCGGCGTCCGGGTCGCGTTCGCCCCAGGGGCTGGAGCCGTTGAATACGTTGTTGGCGCGGCCGTCCCAAAAGCTGCGGTGGTTGAAGACGGCATTGATCACGGTGGGCGCGTTGCGCGGCGTCACCCTGCGGGTGCCGGTCCCGTTCGCGTGAAACAGCCCGTCGACGCCGCGGGCGCAACTGTCGGCACTGCCGCTGAAGCGGCTGGCGGAGCGGAAATCGCCGCCGAAGGTTCCCGACGAGCCGGTCACGTTGTCGGTCTCGTAGGTCACCGGGGAGAACTCCTCCAGCGGTTGCTGGCGCCGATGCAACGGAAAGTCGGACAACCTCAGGCTGCGGTTGGGACCCAATGCCTCGCCACCGGCATCAGCGCCGAATTGCTTGGCTTCCGGTGCGATCGACTGGCCGCCGGGGGAGATCTGATTCTTGACCCGCCGATCGGCGCCGGCGTGGAAATGGCAGGACCCGCAAGCCATGCCGTCGCTCCCCACGTTGACGTCCCAGAACAGCGCCTTGCCCAAGGCGATGGCGGCGCTCCGGTCGACCACGATGGGTTCGGCTCCATCCAACAGACCCGGCACTTCCGGCACCGGCAGGTGTTTGAGGCTGATGGGCATGGGCCCCAGCGGCAGGTCGAAGGCAGCGGCGCCGAAACTGGCAAGCAGGCCGCCGAGCAGGAAGATGGCCCAAGGGCAATGACGAGACACGGTCATGAGGGTCTCCGAAAAACGATGGAATAACGGATCGACTGTGGGAGCCGCCGGCCGGATGCCGACGAAAAAAGCCGATGAGCCACCTCGGCGGCTCATCGGCCCGTCCTTACTTTGGCGCACACCCGCGCCATTCCCTGAATCAAGCCCGCAACGCGGCCGGATTTCCTCCTGAGGTCCGGGGCCGCCGGTTTAAGCGGCCATCCGCCGGCGCGCCGTGCCCACCAGGCCCGCCAGAGCGCTGCCGAACAACCAGACCGCCGCCGGCACCGGCACCGCGCTCACCTTGACGTCGATGGCACTGCCGGTGAGGGAAGCATTGGCACCGCTCACGAATACCGTGTACCAGCCGGCTGCCAGATCGCTCAGGATCAGGGAGGCGGTGGTGATGCCGCCGCTGCTGCTGACGCTCCCGGTGATGCCGCTCTCATACAGGTTGTCGATGCTGACGTCGTTAACCCCGGAGTTGACCGGCTGGCCGAAGGAATTGGAGGCATAGCTGTTGCCCGAATTCACGTAGCCCAGGGTCTCCACGATCCCGGCGCCCCCCGGCGTGGTGGCGGTGGCCCAAATCAGGCCGTTCTGGCCGGCCTGGGCGACCTGGCTGAACTTGTGGATGGCACCGTTGGTACCACCGCTGGCGCCGATGGTCGCGCCGGTATAGCTTGAGTTGGTGCGGTACAGGGTGAAAGCCGGGGCGATGGTCGCGGTGGTACCGGAAGCGCTGACGATGGTGTCGGAACTGCCGGTCAGCTGGAAGCTGAGCCAGGAACCCTGCATGCCCCAGGCGTCATAAGCCAGCGCCGAGTTGCCGGTCCAGCCCTGCTTGTTGGAGTTGGCGGCGGTGTTGGTGATGGTGGTGCCCGGTTCGAGCACGTTGTCGGTTCCCACCCAGGCGGCGGCGGCGGGCATGGCGACGGCGAAGCTCAGGGCAACGGCGGTCAAGGTCGTTTTCAGAACGGTCAACTTCATAAGAGTCTCCAATTGCCCGCGGCGCGGTTGCGGCCAGGGGCCATAGTCATTATTGAAGGGAGCGGGAGCGACCGGCCGAATGTGGCGGACGGCAACCCCCAATCACCGAACCAGCCGCGTAGTCCCCAACCCGGAGATCGGCAGAATCCGAGAATTGATGGGCAGTGCGGCTCCCCCGGTTCGCAGGGGGGCAACCCGGCCGTCTTCCCGAACGGGAAGACCCGAAGCTTTCCGACCCCGTCTCGCGGCGGGTGTGGCGAGGCGCCGGAGCGGAGGCGCAAGTGAGATGCTCCGGCGGCTGCTGAGTTGCAGCATTTGTGCCACGATTAAAAGGGATATTTCAGGCCTGACCAACCAGCATCAATCGATTGATTTTCTGACGATTTGAGACGAGAGCGACGGTTGGTTGCCGGGAAGCCGGCAAAAACGTTCGGAATCGGAGCTGGTCGCCATGCGTTATCCCACACCCCCTCCGGCAAATCCCACAGCCGGCTCGCTCGCCGCGAACAGCCGCCGCCGCAGGCCTACTGAAACCGCAAGGCCTCGATGGGCCGCAGGTCGGCTGCCTTGAGGGCCGGGTAGTAGCCGAAGAAGATGCCCACTCCCGCGGCGACGCCAAAGGCGAGCAGGGCGGACCACAGGGTCACCACCACCGGCATCTCGGCGAAACGCGCCACCGCCCAGGCCCCGGCCACCCCGATGGCGGCGCCGATGAGGCTGCCCACCAGGGAGATCAGCACCGCCTCCAGCAGGAACTGCAGCAGGATGTCGCGGCGGCGGGCGCCGATGGCCATGCGGATGCCGATCTCGCGGGTGCGCTCGGTCACCGACACCAGCATGATGTTCATGATGCCGATGCCGCCCACCACCAGGGACACCGAGGCGATCGCTCCCAGCATCATGGACATCACCCGGGTGGCGCCGGCGGCCGTTTCCGCCAGCGCGGTCAGGTCGCGCACGCTGAAATCGTCGTCCTGGCCATCGCGGATCCGGTGGCGCTGCCGCAACAAGTCGTTCAGCTTGACGGCTGCCCTGGCCATGACCTCGGCTGACTTGGCGCGCACCATGATGAACCGCACCATGCCGGGAAACTGATTGCCGAACAGCTGGCGGGAGGCGGTGGACACCGGCACCAGCACGGTGTCGTCCTGATCGCGGCCATCCAGGCTCTGGCCCTTGGCGGCGAGCACCCCCACCACCAGAAAGGGACTGTTCTTCACCCGCACGGTCTTGCCGACCGGGTCCTCGTCGCCGAACAGATTGTTCACCACAGTCTGCCCCAGCAGCAGCACCCGGGCACCGGATCGCACGTCTGCCGCTGAGAACGGCGCCCCCCCGGAAACCGCCCAATCGCGCACTTCCAGATAGGCCGGGGTCGTACCGTTGACCTGGGTGCTCCAGTTGTTGCCGGCGTAGACCAGTGGCGCGGCATTCGATGTCACCGGCGCCACCGCCTGGATTTCCGGCAGCTCCGCCATGGCCTGGGCATCGTTGAGGGTGAGGGTGGGGGCGCTGCCGAATCCCATGCGCTGGCCCCCGGAGGTGGACGACCCCGACAGCACGATGAACAAATTGGCGCCCATGGAGGCGATCGAATCCTCGACCATGGCCTGGGCGCCCTGGCCGATGGCCAGCATCAGGATCACGGCGCCGACCCCGATGATCATGCCCAGCATGGTGAGGAAGGTGCGTAGCCGGTTGGCGCCCATGGCGGCCAGGGCCTCGCCGGCGATGGCCGTGGCCCTCATGCCGTCGCGCCCTCGCCGAAATATTCCGACACGCTGCCGTCGAAACCGATGAGCCCGTCGACGATGCGCAGCAAGCGACGGGCGTAATGAGCGATATCCGGCTCATGGGTCACCAGCACCACCGTGATGCCCTGGTCCGCGTTGAGCCCGGTCAGCAACCCCATGATCTCGCCGCTGGTGTGGGTATCCAGGTTGCCGGTGGGTTCATCCGCCAGGATCAGGCTGGGCTCGGTCACCAGGGCGCGGGCGATCGCCACCCGCTGCTGCTGTCCCCCCGAGATCTGGCTGGGCAGATGGGCGGCATGGCCCGCTAGCCCCACCCGCTCCAGCATCGCCATGGCCCTTCGACGTCGTTCGCGCCGGCCGATCCCGGCATACAGCAGCGGCAGCGCGACGTTGTCGCGCAAATCCATGCGCGGCAGCAAGTTGAAACCCTGGAATACGAAACCGATGTAGCGATTGCGCAAGTGCGCCAGCTGATCTCCCGTCATCCGTCCGATATCGCGGCCTTCCAGGCTGTACCGGCCGCTGCTCGGGACATCCAGGCAGCCCAGGATGTTCATCAGGGTCGACTTGCCTGACCCGGAAGGCCCCATCACCGCCACGAATTCGGAACGCGCCACGGTAAAACTGATTCCGCGCAGGGCGGCCAGTTCCTGGCCGGGGCCTGACCGGTAGGTCTTGCCCAGTTGTTCGGCATGGATCAGCAACGTGGTCATCGGACTGGAACAGACGGCGGCAGGAATAATTGACGCGAGCTCGGTGCTGGGCGTGATAATACCGAAACTCATCGCCACTGGAGCATCCGCGTGGATCAGCCACCCGGCCAACGTCAACTGGATCTGTTTTCAGATTCGGCCGGTATCATCACCGCCAACGAATTGATCGAGGCGCTTTTGCACCGTTCGGCGCCTCAAGCGGCGGCCAGCCTGGGCAAACTGTACGCGGCCGAACCGGATTATCCGGGCCTGAGCAAACTCCACGCGCTGTGTCAGGCGCTGCAGGACTGGCCATACCCCGCGAGCAGCGCCAAGGACATCGACGACACCGCCCGGTGGCTGGAGGAAATCGTCGAGCCGGCCGCGCGAACCGTCATGCCCCGATCCCTGCGCGAATTCATGCGCCCATTCTGGCTGGACCTGGCTGAATCCCCCATGGCCGCAGCCTACGATGCCGAACATCCGCGCGCCTGTGCTGCCGGACTTTATCTGCGGGCCGACGAGCCTGCAAAAGCGCTTGAGATCACCGCCGGCCTCGAGGACTGGCTGAATCTTCCCGAAGTTCTGGCCTGGCGTATTCAAGCCCTCTACCGCTTGCGGCGCGCCGACGCCTGCCGACCGGCGCTGTTCCGCTATGCTTTATTGGCGCCCGCGAGTTTCCCCGAGTTGCTCGCGCTTCTGGACGATAATGTTCTGAATCAACGCTGGAGCGCTTTCCGTTCGTGCGGCCTGTGGCTGGACCAGCCTCAGCAGTCGGTGGCGGAATGGTTTCCGGTTTGGCACGGCCTGAGGCACAGCGACATCCCGCTGGATGATGTGCCCATCCCCAAGCCGCTAAGCCGCGCTGGCCAGGCTCTGGAACTCGTCGTGCGGCTGCTGGAACTGGAAAAGGAGGGCTTGAGTCCAGCCCTGCTTGCCGAACGCACCCAGTTGCGCGAAACCGACCGGGACAGTTTTGAACTTTATATGGAACTGCGCGGAGGTTGAACCAATCGCCCAATACCGAGGTTTGTCATGTATAACTCACGCCTGTTGCGCCACTGCCTGCTGCTATTGAGCGCAGGCTGCTTCAGTCCCGCTGGCCTTGCAGCCGACGCCCGCACTGTCCTCGCCCTGGACCAGGGCAATAGCTGGACCTATCTGCTGCACCGTTCCGGTAAGTCCACCACGACCACCATCGGTACCGACGACACCCTCCAGATCCCTTCCAGCGCCAAGGCGAAAGGATCGGTCTTCTTCTCCGTATCCGAAGGTCCGCCGGCGCTGATGTCCTTTGTGAAATTGACCGGCACCACCGGCGGAACCCCTTTCGACATCACGCTTCAGCAGCCCTTACCCTATCTCTGGTCTCCCATGCAGGTCGGCGAATCCCGGCTGGGCAACGCTCGCGTGCAAGCGCTTTATGCATCATTCAAGCTGGCGGGAAATGCCCGCATCAATGCCAAGACCCTGGGCCGGGAGATCGTCGAGCTGCCGTTTGGTCGGGTCAATGCCTACAAGCTCCGGCGCCGCCTGTCGGTGAATCTGAGCGCTTCCGGCCAATCCTTTTCCCAGGCGATCGTTGGCCATGACTGGTTCGTGCCGTATTTGGGTTTGGTGGCATCGGGCAAGACCACTGCGCTCGGCAAGGCCGATACCTTATCCAGTTTTGCGCTGCAGGGCGGCCAATTCACCGAGCTGACCGACACCGATCAGGACGGCCTGAAGGACTGGCAGGAACTGGCCGTTATCGGTACCGATCCGCAGCTGACCGACACCGACCAGGACAGCCATGACGACCCCGCCGACAACTGCCCGACCGTCGCCAACGCCGACCAGCTCGACAGTGATAAAGACGGCACCGGCGACGCCTGCGAAATCAGCCAAACCGGCGAGGCCGTGAAAGGGGAGTTGGTGGATGCGGCAAGCCCCAACCGCGATACCCTGAGCGTTACCTTAAGGAAATGCGACGGTCTGGCGGACGCCATCCTGCGCCTGCAAACCGATACCCCGGGAGCGCTGACGGTGGGAAGCACCACCCATCCCCTGACAGGGGCCGACCTCGTCGCCGCCAAACCCGGCCTGCGGGCCAGCTTCGCCGACGGCAAGGGCATCCTGCGCCTATACCCCCTGGACGGCCACATCACCCTCAAGGGCAAGCGGCTGGAGCTGGGAACCGTCGAAAATCCCATCGCCTTGCGGTTGGAAATCGGTGGATGGAGTTGCCAATCCAGCGAGCAGTGGACCAGCAAACCGTTGAACGGCAAGACCCGCTACCGCACGCCGCCGGTCAGCGACTAGGCGAGCGCGCCGCCCCCGACGAGACTCCCCGTTGCCATCCCGATCTTGCTGCCATGTGGATTCAAAAACGCATCACCCTGCCGCCCCGGCCCCGCGGCTTCCATCTGATCACTCGCGAATTGCTGGCGGAATTGCCGGAACTGACCCAAATCAGGACCGGCATCGCCCATTTCTTCATCCAGCACACGTCGGCATCGCTCACCCTCAATGAAAATGCCGATCCGGACGTGCGGCGGGATTTCGAAACCCATATGCGCCAGCTGGCGCCGGACGGCGCCGGTCACTACGTGCATCGGGACGAGGGTCCCGACGACATGCCGGCCCATCTCAAATGCAGCCTGCTGGGCTGCGCCGTCACCGTCCCCATCGGCGACGGCCGCCTGCAGTTGGGAACCTGGCAGGGCATCTATCTGGGTGAGCACCGCGATTACGGCGGCCGCCGCGGCATCATCGCCACCCTCAACGGCGAAGCCTATTGATCGCGTTGCCGGGAATTCCGACTTGACGGCAGACCGGAGATAACCTGTACTTTCTCCGGTCGACCCGGAAAATCCGACACCGGCAGGGCCACCGCAGGCGCAGGCGGATCGCCCCCAGCTTCAGCGG
This sequence comes from Methylococcaceae bacterium, assembly GCA_012026715.1. Classification (GTDB taxonomy): domain Bacteria; phylum Pseudomonadota; class Gammaproteobacteria; order Methylococcales; family Methylococcaceae; genus VEPB01. The sequence continues at coordinate 16,133 of VEPB01000491.1, forward strand.
GGATAGGCCGAACCCTCGTTTCAGGTTAATCAAGGAGCGTGTCATGCCCAGGAATCGAGCCTCGTCCCCCTTCGACTGCGCCACCTCGCCGCCCTTCCCGTCCGCGGTTCCTATCTGGACCGCCGCGGCCTCGCTGGAGGACGACGGCCATGATTGAGCATGCTCCCGTATCGTCCCGCATCTCCAGCGGCGTTGCCGGTCTCGACGAACTTCTCGGCGGTGGTTTTATCCCGTTGCGGGCCTATCTGGTCCGGGGCGGCCCCGGATCCGGCAAAACCACCCTCGGACTGCATTTCCTGACGGCCTCGGCCAACCCGGCGCTGTTTATCACCCTGTCGGAAGACGAGGCGAGCATACGCCGCAACGCCGAGACCCTCGGCATCGACCTGAGCAAGGTTCATATCATCAACCTGGCGCCGGACAAGGACTCATTTTTCGAGGAAGACAGCTACGACATCTTTTCCCCCGCCGAGGTGGAACGTAAACCGTTGGCGGACAAGCTGGTTTCCGGTGTCGAGCGAATCAAGCCGCAGAGGGTCTTCATCGATTCCCTGACGCAGTTCCGCTACCTGTCCGCCGACCGCTTCCAATTCCGCAAACAGACCCTGTCGCTGTTCAGCTACCTGAAGAACCTCAACATCACCACGCTGTTTTCCACCGAAAGCTCGGCGGAAGCTCCCGACGACGATCTGCAATTTCTCTCCGACGGCATCATCGAAATCGGCAGCCGCAGCGATGGCCGCATGCTACGCATCACCAAATTCCGGGGCTCGGACTTTGCCCAGGACTGGCACTTCTTCAGGCTCACCGACCGGGGCTGGCACGTGTTTCCGCGCATGCGGGCAACCGAGCATGTGCGCGAGTTCCAGCCGGAAACGGTGCGGTCCGGCGTGCCGGAACTGGACGAACTGCTCCACGGCGGGCTGGCCCGCGGCACGGTCACGGTGATCAGCGGACCCACCGGAGTCGGCAAGACCACCCTCGGGCTGCAGTACATGAAGGAAGCCGCCGGGCGCGGGGAACGCTCGGTCATCTTCACCTTCGAAGAAACCCTGGGCACCTTGTTTCACCGCGCGCGAGCCATCGGCGTTCCCATCGACGCCATGGTGCGGCAGGGAACCCTGGCCGTACATTACGTGGAACCGTTGATCTATTCGGCCTTCGAGTTTGCCGCGATGCTGCGGGAAGAGGCGGAATGCCGCGATGCCCGCATCGTCATGCTCGACAGCTCCAAGGGTTTTCAGATGTCGATTCGGGGCGAAGACATCCTCACCCATTTGCACACCAAGTGCACTTATCTGAAAAACATGGGGGTCACCACCATCCTGGTCAGCGAACTGGACACCATCACCGGCGACCAGTTCAAGGCGACCGAGGTCGGGGTGAGTTATCTGGCCGATACCATCGTCTTTCTGCGCTACATGGAGCTCGAGGGGGAATTGCGCAAGGCCATCGGCGTGCTGAAGAACCGCACCAGCGCGTTCGAAAGAAACCTGCGGGAACTGGAAATCACCCCTTACGGGATCAAGGTGGGCAGGCCGCTGGCGCAGGTCTCCGGCATCCTGACCGGTAAGCCGACCCTCCGACGGGACAGTCCGGCTTAGCCATGACCTGCCACCAGCCCGGGGTGATCCTGCTCGAACCCAATGCCGCCAATCTGGCGCTGATGCGGGAAACCCTGGAATACAGCGGATTCCGGGTCGTCGGCCTCAGCGCGGCGACCGACATCGCGGCGGCGCTCACCGAAAGCACGAACTGCATGGCTGCCCTGCTGGATGCGCCGCCCCACGAGCCCGGCTTCAACGACGCCTGTAGCCTGCTCCGCAGCCATGCCATCCCGTTCCTGATGGTGCTGCCGAAATCCGCAATGCCCCTGGCGCGCGCCGGACTGAGCCTGGGCGCCCGCGCCGTCCTCGCCAAACCGCTCGGCCGGCGGCAACTGGTTACGATACTCCGCGCGCTGGTGGCGACCGGGCCATGACCCGCATCGCCATCATGATCGAAAATCCGGCCAACCGCCGCATCCTCACGGAAACCCTGGGAGACCGGCACAAACTGCTGTTTTGCGACGGATCGACGGTTGAACTGGCGCTGCAACCGGACGTGATCATCCTCGACGGACCGTCCCACAGAAAATGCGCGCCACGGCTGAAATCGTGGCGTCAGACGGCCTTTCCCGCCGTCATCCCAGTGATGCTGATCGCCAGTTCCGCCGCCGCATCCCTGGCCGCTCACCAGCTTTGGGAAGACATTGAGGATGTGATCCACGTCCCCATCCAGAAAGCGGAGTTGCTCGCGCGGGTCAACAACCTGATGAAACTTCGGGCGCTGTCCCTGGAACAGGCCAGCCGCTCGGATTCCCTGGCCGTCAACAACCGCCTGCTGGAAGAAGAGGTCTGCCGCAAGACGGCGGCACTCAAGGAGAGCTTCCTCGAATCGGTCTATCTGTTGCTGAAGGCGGCGGAATACCGGGACGAGGAAACCGGCAACCACATCGAGCGGTCGGGGCACTACTGCAAATATCTGGCCTCCGCCGTCGGCGCCGACCGGAATTTCCAGGAGACCATCTTCGTCGCCGGGCCGATGCACGACGTCGGCAAAATCGGCATTCCCGACGCCATTCTGCTGAAACCGGGCCGACTCGATCAGCACGAGTGGCAGATCATGCGTTCGCACTGCGAGTTGGGGGAACGGCTGCTGGCGTCGGGCACCTCGCCTTATCTGGCCATGGGTGTGGAAGTCGCCGGCGGCCACCACGAACATTGGGACGGCAGCGGCTATCCGCGCGCCATTGCGGGCGAGGCCATACCCTTATCCGCCCGGATCATGGCCCTGGCCGATATCTACGACGCCTTGCGCAGCCGCCGACCCTACAAGCAGCCGATGGACCATGCAACGGCCGTCGCATTGATCCTGAAGGGCGATGGCCGAGTGCTGCCCGATCACTTCGATCCCACCATCCTGGATGCTTTTCGGCGCGAAGCGGGAACCTTCGAGCAGATCTATGCGACGTTTTCGTGAGCCTCCCGTCGGCGACGGCCGCCTGCAGCTGGGAACCTGGCAAGGGATTTATCTCGGCGAACACCCCGATTACGGCGGCCGCCGTAGCGTGGTGGTCACGCTCGATGGAGAAGGCTATTAAACTGACCTGAGAACTTCCGCGCCGTAGGGGACTCTACCGGGTACCCTGCCCTGGCCGTTAGGGCCTAGAATTAGCTCCAAATCAATCCGAAGCCGGGATGCGTTCCCCACCCCCGGCTGCCGCATACCCACCGTTCGAGGTCTAGCCATGTACGAACATCTGGAAACCGCCGCCAATCCGGAACAGCTGAAGCGCGTCGCCATCGATCCGGTCACTCGGGTCGAAGGCCACGGCAAGGTCACCCTGCTGCTGGACGAAGCCAACCACGTCAAACAGGCCCGCCTGCACATCGTCGAATTCCGCGGCTTCGAGCGCTTCATCCAGGGCCGGCCCTATTGGGAACTGCCGGTGCTGGTGCAGCGGCTGTGCGGCATCTGCCCGGTCAGCCACCATCTGGCCGCCGCCAAGGCGGTGGATCAGATCGTCGGGGTCGACCAGCTCACCCCCACCGCCGAGAAACTGCGCCGGCTGATGCACTACGGCCAGACCCTGCAATCCCACGCCCTGCATTTCTTCCATTTGTCGACGCCGGACCTGCTGTTCGGCTTCGAGGACGCCGCCGCCCACCGCAACATCGTCAGCGTGCTGCAGGAATACCCCGAGACCGGCCTGAAGGGCGTCAAGCTGCGCAAGTACGGCCAGGAAGTCATCCGGGTGGTGAGCGGCAAACGGGTGCATGGTTCGGCCGCGATCCCCGGCGGCATGAACAAGGCGCTCACCAAGGAAGACCGCGATTATCTGAAAAAGGACATCGGCGACATCATCGCCTGGTCCCAGGAAGTGGTGGAACTGATCCGCAAGCTGTTCCTGTCCAATGCGGAGTACCACCAGCACTTCGGCGCCTTCCCCTCCAATTTCCTCGGTCTGATCCGCGGCGACGGCGCGCTGGAGCTGTATCACGGGGGCCTTAGAGCCCGCGACAGCACCGGCAAAACCCTGTTCGACCACGTCGATTACCGCAACTACACCGACTACCTGCGGGAAGAGGTGCGGTCCTGGTCCTACATGAAGTTCCCTTACATCGTGGACTTGGGCCGCGACAACGGCTGGTACCGGGTCGGCCCGCTGGCACGAGTCAACAACTGCGACTACATCTCCACGCCGCTGGCGGAAGCCGCCCGCAAGGCCTTCCTGGAATACGGCGGCGGCCAGCCGGTGCAGGCCTCCCTGGCCTTCCACTGGACCCGCATGATCGAACTGCTGCATTGCGCCGAGGCCATCCGCGACCTGCTGAAGGACAAGGACCTGCTGGGCAAGGACTTGGTCGTCAAGGGCGAGCGCCGGCCGGAAGGGGTCGGCGTGATCGAGGCGCCGCGCGGCACCCTGTTCCACCATTACAAGGTGGACGAAAACGACATCGTCACCCAGGCCAACCTGATCGTCTCCACCACCAACAACAACCAGGCCATGAACGAAGCGGTACGCGCGGTGGCGGCCCGCTACCTGGATGGCAAGGAACTGACCGAGGGGCTGCTGAACCACCTGGAAGTGGCCATCCGCGCCTACGACCCCTGCTTGTCCTGCGCCACCCATGCCCTGGGCAAGATGCCGCTGGAGCTGGAACTGGTCGATGCGGAAGGCGCCCTGGTGGACCGGATGACCCGCTCCAGCCGTGGCGAAATCGCCCGCTGATGGGCTCGCCGAGAGTTCTGATCTTCGGCTACGGCAACCCCAGCCGGGGCGATGACGGTCTGGGGCCGGCCCTGCTGGAACAGCTGGACGGCTGCGACCGCCTCACCGACTTCCAGCTCCAGGTCGAGCATGCGCTGGATCTCAAGGACCGGGATCTGGTGCTGTTCGTCGATGCCAGCGTGTCCTGCCCCGCGCCTTACCGACTCACTCGCCTGCGGCCGGCACGGGACACCAGCTACACCACCCACGCCGTCAGCCCCGCCGCGGTGTTGGAGGTCTACCGCCAACTCCACGGCGAGGAGCCTCCCCCCTGTTATCTGCTGAGCATTCGCGGCGAAAGCTTCGAACTGGGAGAAGACCTGAGCCCACAAGCACTCGACCGGCTGACGGCTGCGAAAAAACTGCTCGCCCGACTGCTGGCCGAGCCTGATGCCGAAACTTGGGATACGCTGACCGACGAGGCCGTCGCGGCCTGACTTGAGCGCATTGCAGCATCACGCGATCAACGTTTCTGGTAAGTCCCCACCCACTGCGCTTCGGCCAGCACGTGCCCCTTCATGGCGCGCTCCACCGCCGCCTTGTCGGCCCGACCCAGATCGCCGAGCAGCTTATCCAGCGCATACAGCTTGTGAAAATAGCGATGGCGGCCGATGGGCGGACAGGGGCCGCCGTAGCCGGTGCGCTTCCAGTCGTTGACGCCTTCGCGCGTCCCTGCAGGCAGCGTGGTCACGCCTTCCGCTAGCCCTGTTGCCGTCGGTGGGATGTCGTACAGCACCCAGTGCACCCAGGTCATCTTGGGCGCGGCTGGATCGGGGGCATCGGGATCGTCGACGATCAGCACCAGGGATTGTGTCCCCGCCGGCAGCTCACTCCAGGCGAGCGGCGGTGACGTGTCACGCCCCTGGCAGGTGTGGACGGCGGGGATTTCCCCCTGATGCGGGAATGCGGCTGAGGTCAGGATCATGGCAGAATCTCCCCAAACAAAGGCGGGAAACAGGAGTATGAGCGCGGCGGTAAGCCACAGGACCCGTCTGAAAACTATCGATGGCATGGCAACCTCCGGAAGTGACGGAGCCGACGGAAGCCGGCCTGCGACAGGATAACGCCGATTCTCCACGAGCGGGCAGACCGGGAACGATCGCCCCGCGGCTGAGGTGGCGCCGCGTACCGCAGACCCTGTGAAACAGCGCCCTGCCCCCATCCCGAACCAGTGCCTGATTCCATGCCCTGCGTCATCGACCACCTGGTCATCACCGCACCTTCCCTCGCCACTGGCGCCGCCTTCATCCGGCGGACGCTGGGCGTTTCGCCTCAGCCCGGCGGCCAACACCTGAAGATGAGCACTCACAATCTGCTGCTCCGTCTCGGCGACACCGCCTACCTGGAGGTCATCGCCCCGGACCCGGCTGCACCGGCACCCAAACGCCCCCGCTGGTTCGCCCTGGACGGACTGGCCACCGATGTGCATCCCGCCCTCGCCACTTGGGTCGCGCGGACCTCCGACATCGCAAGCACCGCGGCTGCATCGGCCGAGCCCCTCGGATCGGTGGAAACCATGAGCCGCGGCGCCCTCGAATGGCTCATCACGATCCCGCCCGACGGCGCCATGCCGCTGAACGGAGTCTGTCCCGCCCTGATCCAATGGCGTTCACCCGACCATCCCCCCGGCCGGCTTCCCGACCAGGGTCTCTCGCTGATTCGGTTGGACCTGTATCACCCAGAGCCGAACCGGGTGATCCGGCTGCTGCAGTCCATCGATATCCATGGCCCCATTTCGGTCCTGCCGACCGCCAGCGGCGGCACGCCCCGGCTAGACGCACTCATCGCCACGCCGCGCGGATTGCAGGTCCTGCCCGGTGACAGGCCGGAAGGGTGACCTTCACCATCAAACCGCCGGACCCTCCGGTCACGAAAACCTGGAACGACCCGCGATTGCACGGATTGGATAAGGCCGTCATCCAATTCGCGCCCGATGTCGGCAAAACCTATTTCTCGAAACCAGGTTCAACCTGAATTGACGACGTGGTCCGCCGCCCCGATTTCCCGATGCAGGACGGCCGAGTTCAATTCACCCGTAACCGCGGCGGCGGCACTTGGATTTTGGAAGATACACAAAACCTGAGGCAGAAACCGGCTTAATGCAGTCAGAGACCCGAGTCTGCCCCGTTGTCTTCTCTTGCCTTAACATTTTCCAGGTATTCGTTGACGCGCCTTGACAGGCTTTCATCTGCCTTGTCATGTTTGGCCTCAGTCTTACCCAGTTCTTGTTTAATCTCCTGGATACGATCGCGGATGGCAGGTGCATTCAGGGCAAACATTCCTGCGACCCAGGCAGCGTCATATCGAACCCATACGGCACGGTCATTCAGCGCCGCGAGCACCAGCCGCTCAACCCGCTCTCGCAAGTCGGGACCGAAAGCCTCGACGCCCTTGAATCGCAGCGTTGTGACGGCAACGCGGCGGCCAAATCCCCATGGCCCCTGGTCGGCCCGAAAGATCTGCTCGGCGACTTCGAGAGCGGACTGACCGTCCTCCTGGCTGTTGATTTGTCCGGCCAGTTCAAAAATCTGCACCGGCATGGCCGTACTCTGTTCGGCCAAGGCCATCGCTTCCCTGTAAAAGCTCCGGGCCGAAGTTGCAACATCGGTATCGGCCAAGCCATTTGACTGATCGGAAGCAGACGCCTTCCCCTGAAATAGGAAGAAACCGAGGGTTCCCAAGCCTAGCGCCAAAAGAACACCGAACAAAGTACCGGACATATCAACGACTCCATACCGACAAACCGATGTATTGAAGCGCGCGCCCGGCGTGGAGCCGAACGGCGTGCGGGAAAAACCAGACTGGGAACAGTCAATCCGGGGATATCCGAATGATCCGGGCCCTCGAGCCAGCCCATAGCCCGAAGGGCGCAATAGGCGGCGCCGTGTTGCGCCGCACGATTGCCATCCGGCGGATTACGCTCCGGTATTCTGCCCGGCGGTCCGCTGGCGCTTCAGAAGCGAAAAACATAACCCCCGTAGTGTAACTGGCCGCTTATTCTCAGGCTTGTGAAATTTGCCCGTAGGTCCCGTAAAAACTTCACTGCACTGATTATGTGGTTTTCGTAGCCTTGAGCCGTAATCGGCTGATGTCGTGTCACCTTGGCCATGCAGGCCATCCCCATTCCGGGGCTTCAGATTGGATTACGACTAATACACTGGAGGTTTACGATGTCTACGATCAACTGGCCCTGGGCCATCGTTCTTTGCCGCTTCAGCGACGTGCCGGCGGTTCCGCAAGATCCGGAGTATTACCGGGACTTGTACACCCGCAACGGGACCGGCGGACTGTGCGATTACTGGCGGGCGGTTTCCTTCAATGCCCTGGATCTGACAAGTTCTCAGGTTTTCGGGTGGTTCACGATGAATCACGCCTCATCCGAAGTTAACCAGCTTCACTTTCCGGGGGATCGAGCCACGCTGGTGCAATGGGGGCGGGAAACCGCCGCCGCGAACGGAGTCGATTTGAGCGGTTTCCGCGGTGTACTGATCGTTCACAACTATGGGGTCGATCATGGCGCCGCCGGTAACGGCGTCCTCATCGTGCACCAGACTCCAGGTCTTTGCGAGTTTGGATTCATTGCTCACGAGATGGGCCACGGATTCGGACTGCCGCATTCGTTTTCCGCCAATCCCGATGTCGTATACGGCGATGGCTGGGATCTCATGAGTTTTGCGACGACGACTTTCCAATTTCCCATCCAGTTCCGGGGAACGCAGGGTGACGCCACGGTAGGCCTGAACGCCCGCAATCTGGAGGCACTCGGCGCCGTGCCGGACGGTCGGATGTGGATGCCACCGTCGTCTGATTTCAGCGAACAAGTCATCCTGGACCCGCTCAACCAACCGGCAATCGGCAATCACGGCGCATTGATCGCCAAGATACCGCCGGGCGCGACCCAACCGGCCCGGCCCGACGGCAGCTCGTACACCGTGGAATTCCGTCGCCGGACAGGGTGGGATCAGCACATTCCCGAGGATGCCGTCGTCGTCCATCAAGTCCGCACCGACGGACTGTCTTACCTCCAACCGGCCATGTGGTCGCGCTTCGTGGCCGGACAAGAGTTCGTAACTCCCGATCCGCAAATCTTCGTCCGGGTGTCGGCCATCGATTCCGGCCTCGGCGCTGCCACGCTCCGCATCTGGAACCTGCCGGAAGGCTGTCTGCGCAAGGAGGATTCCAAGCCCAAGGTTTATCTGATTCAGAACGGCCGGAAGCGTTGGGTGACCTCGCCCCAGGTGTTGTATGCGCTCGGCAAGTCGTGGGCGGACATCCGTAGTGTTCCCGACGGCGCGTTGAACGGCGTACCGGACGGCATGGACGTCAATTTCATGCAGATCGGCGTGTCGCCGTATCCGGTTCCGCTGAATCAGGCGGTTTCCATCACCGTAACGGCAACCGATCTTGGCAGCGGTGCCAACGTGACCGGGGACGTTCGGATCGATGGCGTGGTCGTTGGCAGTACCGACGTGCCATTTACCCATACTTTCAGGCCGAAGCGGCGGCGCGTGAGCGTGCGACCGCCGGAATGGGAAATCAGCTATCCCGTCGGGACGGTGACTGCTCCCGGTTATCCCGATGCCACCATCGATTTCGGGTTTGACGTGTGATCCTGTCGGACTCTTGACCGTGTGGACCGCCCGTGGCGTCACCGTTGCGCCACGCTCGGACCGAAATTTGGACCAGCCCATGGGGCGGCAATAGGCGACAGCCGCCTTGCGCCGCACGAAAAACATTCGGCGGAATACACTCTACTATTCAGCCTTACGGTCCCGCGGGTGGTGAACGAACTGGCTTCCATCCACACCCTGCTGGGCACTTTCAAGACTGCCAGGCGTTTCACCAACGAACGGGATTTCGAAACCGGCAAGCTCCTCGACAGCGATTGCGTTCATGCCTTGCTCGAGCGGACGGATGAGGTGGAATCCATCCAAAACCCTCCTCAACGAAGACATTTTTGGTTGGGAGTCGCGCATCCTGCGCACTCCCCTTGCGCTGATGACCCCACGAGGACTTGCCCAATACGCGGCATTCGTCGG
>VEPB01000393.1 GCA_012026715.1 Methylococcaceae bacterium
GTGCAGCCGCAACCGAAGCCGGCGCCGGTGAAGAACGCGATACCGCCCAAGCCAAAACCCAAGCCCAAGACTCCGCCGCCGCCTGCGGTGGAACAGGCGCCGGTGCTGAACGCGCCCATCGTCAACGACGCGCCGCCTGCTCCGCCGGCGCCGCCCGCCCCGAAGCCAGCCGTGAAGTCCGTGACATTATCCGGAGCCGACTATCTCCACAACCCGCCTCCGGACTATCCGGAAGACGCCATGGATCGGGGATGGGAAGGCAGGGTGCTGCTGAAGGTGCGCATCCTGCCCAACGGCAAGCCGGACGCGGTGCAGGTCGCCAAAAGCAGCGGTCACGCCTCGCTGGACGCCGCAGCCATCAAGGTGGTGAAGAGCAGTTGGCTGTTCAAGCCCGGGCTGCAGGGCGCCGAAGCCGTTGCGGCTGAAGTCACCATTCCCATCGTATTCCAACTTTAACCACCAGAGGTCTATAACATGCCCACGCTTTCAACAACCGACATTGTCGCCTGGACGCTGCACACCTTGACCGCGTTTTCGGTCATCACCTGGGTTCTGATCCTCATCAAGGGGATTCAGCATCTGCGGGTGGCTTACCACAACCACAACTACACCCGGAACTTCTGGCGCGCCAGCGATTTCAATGCGGCTGCGGCACTGCGGGACTATTCCGGGCCGGTGGCGCGGGTTGCTTACGCCGGTTTCGGTACCTTGCAGGAAGCCGACGGCGCCACGACCGTTCACGACCTCGAACATTCCGGTGACCGTCAGGAGTTGCTGGACCGCCGTCTGCGTCAGCAGATGCAAAAGGAGAGGGGTTCCCTGGAAAGTGGATTGGCGGTCCTGGCGACCATCGGCAGCACCTCGCCCTTCGTAGGGCTATTCGGTACCGTGTGGGGCATCATGCACGCCTTGCAGGATATCGGTAAGAGCGGTTCGGCCAGCCTGGACGTGGTCGCCGGCCCCATCGGCGAGGCGCTGATCGCCACCGCCATCGGCATCGCGGTCGCGGTGCCGGCGGTGATCGGCTACAACTTTTTCCTGCGTCGCAACAAAGTCATCTGGGCGGCTTTGGATGATTTCGCGACCGACTTTGTGCACTTGGCCTTGAAGACCTCCTTCATCATTCGTCCGGTCCACCAGCGTTCCGGCGGTCATGACTCGGGCGCCCACGGCGCTTCCCGCAAGTCCGGCCACGACCACGGCCGCGACGAACTGCACGCGAGGGAGGCGCACGCCTGATGGCCATGCAAACCCAAGGTGGTGAAAGCGATGACGTGATGAGCGAAATCAACGTCACGCCGCTGGTCGACGTGATGTTGGTGTTGCTGGTGGTGTTCATCGTCACCGCGCCCCTGCTCAGCAACGCGATCCATGTGAATCTGCCCAAGACCGATCAGACGGCTCCTCCGGAGATCAAGGAGGCGGTCAATGTGAGTGTCGATGCCCAAGGCAAGATTTTCCTCGACAAGCGGGAAATCGCTCTGGAGTCGGTGGAGCCGGAACTTAAAAGTCTGAAGGAAAAGGATCCGGAGATGTCGCTCCATCTGCATGGAGACGACGGCGCCAACTACGGCATCGTCGCCAAGGTGATGGCCTCGATCGAGCGGGCCGGAATCCAAAAGTTGCAGGTGTTGACTTCCGTGCAATGACGGGTTGAAACCGTTGCAGCCGGGCGCTCCCAACAGGGGCGCCCGGCTTTTGCTTGTTTGACGATCGGCTGCCCATGCCATTGCTAGCCGAATGTTCTATTCAACCGGAGTCGCGTTTAATGGATCAGCAAATCTTCGACATCGCCATCGTCGGTGGTGGCTTCAGCGGTACCCTGGTGGCCGCCCATCTGCTCGGCCAATCGGCCGGACCGCTGCGGCTCGCCCTGTTCGAAGCCCAGCCCGAACAGTCGGGACTCGGGGTTGCGTATTCCACAGTGGACCGCTGCCATCTGCTGAATGTGCCGGCCGGGAACATGAGTGCCTTGCCGGACTGGCCGGATCATTTTCTGGATTGGGCGCAGCGGCAGACAGACCTGATCGACCCGCCGTGGGTGACGGCGGTGGACGCCTTGGCCTATTTGCCCCGTCGGGCTTACGGCATGTATCTCCGCTCCTTGCTGGATCAGGCTGAGCAAGGGGCCGGACCTGCGATTGAATTGGCACGCTGCATCGACGAGATCACGGCGATCACCCATAGGGAGGGCAGGGTGGTGTTGCAGACCGCGGCGGGAAGTTTCGTTGCTGCGCGGCAGGTGGTGCTGGCCCTGGGTAATTTTCGGCCGCGCGATCCCGCGATCGACACACCGGACTTCTACCAGGATTCCCGCTATCAAGGTAGTCCCTGGAGTCCGCAAGCGCTGGCGGATGTCGCCAAGACCAACGCCTGCCTGTTGATAGGCGCCGGGCTGACCATGGCTGACTGGGCCTTGGCGCTGAGTCGGAGTGGCTACCAGGGCACGATCCACGTGCTGTCGCGGCGGGGGTTGTGGCCGGCCGCGCACCGGCCATATCGGCCCGTTGCCTTCGACTCGCGCTTGCGGGATGAACCCAGCACGGTGCGCCGGCTGTTGCGGCTGATCCGCTCCGGGGTCGACAGTGAAGAAGGCGATTGGCGAGCGGTAATCGACGGCCTGCGCCCGCACAGTCAGGCCATCTGGAGCGCTTTGCCGCTGGTGGAAAAACGCCGCTTTCTCCGCCATCTCCGGCACTATTGGGACCTTCATCGCCACCGGGTGGCGCCGGTGGTGGAGGGATCCCTCGACCAGTTGCTGAGGTCCGGTCGGCTGCTCCGGCATGTGGGCCGGCTGCAATCCTTTGCCCAGTCTGCGGACGGCATCACCGTCAGCTACCGACCCCGTGGCCGTACCATCCCCGAAACCATCCAGGTCGATGCCGTGGTCAACTGCTCCGGATCTGAGAGCGACTACCGCAAGCTCGACAGTCCCCTGGTTCGCTCCCTGCTGGAGCAAGGACTGGCCCGTCCCGATCCCCTCCATCTGGGTCTGGATGTGGCCGCCAACGGCGCCCTGCTCGGCACCGATGGCATCCCCTCGCAGCAGCTATTCACCGTCGGCCCGCCGAAGAAAGGCATGCTGTGGGAAACCACCGCGGTGCCGGAAATTCGCTGCCAGGCGGCGGAGCTGGCGCAGACCTTGCTGATCTCGTAGGGTGGGGAGGTTTTATCGGCCCACCCTACAATTCCGGTGTGGTATGGGTCAACTCTCCGGAAATGGTAAGTAATGCCGCCAGTTGACGCCCTCGTCTTTTTGTAATTCCTGGACGGCAGTCGGGTCCCAGCCACCACCGAGGGCCTTGACCAGCAACACCGCGGCATTGAGACGGCGGCCGTGGACGCCGGCGGCGGTGCGTTCGTTGGTGAGGGCGGCGGTCTGGGCGGTGAGCACGCTCTGGTAGCTGACGGTGCCGGCCTTGTACTGGTTGGTGGTGAGTTGCACCGCTTCGCGGCCGGTTTTCACGGTCTGCTCAAGGGTCTGTGCTTCCGCATCCAGAACCTGCAGGGCCGCAAGGTTGTCTTCCACTTCCTGGAATCCGATGAGCACCGCCTGCCGATAGCCGGCGACAGTGGCGTCGTAGGTGGCCATGGCCTGTTTCAACTGGGCGTTGCGGGCGCCGCCTTCGAACAGGGGCAGGGCGGCGGCGGCCGGTCCCAGCGCCCAATAGCGGCTGGCGGTGGTGATCAGGCGCTCGATCCGGTTGCTCTGAAAACCGTTGCTGATGTTGATGGTGACATTGGGGAAGAACGCCGCCTTGGCCACGCCGATCTGGGCATTGGCCGACATCACTTGGCGTTCCGCCGAGGCAATGTCGGGACGGCGTTCCAGCAGGGACGAGGGCACCGCTGCCGGTAACGGCGGCAACGGTGCGAGGGTCGGTTGTGGTACGAGGCTCAGTTCTGCCGGCGGCCTTCCGGTCAACACGGCGATGGCGTGTTCCAGTTGGGCGCGCTGCACACCCAGATCCTGGGCCTGGGCTCGGGTCGCGGTGAGTTGGGTTTCTGCCTGGACCACATCGGCTTTGCCCACTACGCCCGCCTCATAGCGGTTGCGGGTCAGTTCCAAGGTTTTTTCGAAGGCCGCGACGCTGGCTTCGAGGATTTGTCTTTGGACGTCCAGGGTCCGCAGCTGAAAGTAGTTCTGCGCCAACTGCGACTGCAGCGACAACCTCAGCGCCTGCATGGTGGCGGCATTGGCTTCGGCCGTGGCCTCGCCGGCTTCCACCTGGCGCCGGATGCGGCCCCACAGATCCAGCTCCCACGCCGCCGAGACCGCGGTGTTGAAGGTCTCGCGGATGCCGGGAATCACCTGGGTCTGGCCGGTGGCGGAGCGGAACCGGTTGTAGCTGGCGGTGGCATTGACCTTGGGGAACCAGTTGGAGCGGGCGTTCTCGACCAGGGCCGAAGCCTGGCGGAATTGCGCCTCGGCCTGGGCCAGGGAGTAGTTGTTGGGGACCTGCTGCTCCAATTGGTTGAGCTGGGGATCGCCGAAGGCTTCCCACCAGTTGGCCGGAATCGCCTGATCATTGGGCGCGGCGGTCTTCCAGCCGGTGTGCTCCTTGAATTCGACCGGCACGTTGACCAGCGGGCGCTGGTAGTCCGGGCCGACGGTGCAGGCCGGCAGGAACAACGTCGTCGCGAGGATTCCAAAGCACCGTAGGGTGGGCAAACGTTCCTTCGCTTGCCCACCGGCGTTTGGCGGGCAGTTCGTAGGGTAGGCAGGCTCCATCCGCCCGCCTTGGAGCGGTAAAGGGGGGTAGTCAAGCCCCTCTCCCTGCGGGAGAGAGGATGGGGTGAGGGGCTGGGCGCATCGCGCTTGCGACCAACTCATTGGAACCTCTGGCGCTCCGACCCTCACCCTACCGTCTCCCAGAGGGAGAGGGTTCCATAGTTCGACACCATTGCCATGGAGCGGTGGGCAAACGAAGCGAAGTTTGCCCACTCGACGTGTTAATTTTTTAGACTGTCTCATGAAGGTCGGTCAAGGGTTCTGGTTCGGAAGATTTGAAGATGCCGATGCACCACCACCGGAAGCGATCCAGGTAGAGGTAGACCACCGGGGTGGTATAGAGGGTGAGGATCTGGCTCACCGCGAGTCCGCCCACGATGGAGATTCCCAAGGGCTGGCGGATTTCGGCGCCGTCGCCGGACCCTAAGGCCAGGGGCAGGGCGCCCATCAGTGCGGCCAGGGTGGTCATCAGA
>VEPB01000041.1 GCA_012026715.1 Methylococcaceae bacterium
AGCACCGCAGGTGTCCGTTCGCGCCGCGCCACGGCCGCCAGCAGCGGCAAACCCCGCCCCGCCGGATTGCCAGGCCGTAAGGCCTCCAGGTCCGGATCGTCCACCGCGGTGGAGGTGTCGGCAACCGGCCAGCGCGACTCCAGGCTCGCCAGCGTGTTGTTATCCCGCTCAGGCTGCAGTAGCAAGGCCAGCCCGAACGGACCGCCCATCGGCCGATGCCGGGCGATCGGAGGTAACGGCGGGAAGTCGTAGCACACCAGCAATACCGGAATGGCCTCGGTCACGGCCTGGACCGCCGACTCCAACAAGCCGGCTACAAAGGTATCGTCGAAGGCGGACAGGCTCATGGCCGAATGGCGCGACCCGGTGGCGATGCTCCAATACCCGGAAGCGGCGTTGTGCACCGAGTTATGGAACAGGGTCGGCGAAATCTGCGGTGCCGGCGAGGCCAATTCCTGGAAGATGCGGTCGATGACCTCCACCTCGCCGCCAGACGAGGCAAACACCGTCGCCACTTCGTGTGCGCGCTCGCCGCAGGCCTGCAGCGCCACATCCAGGGCGAGCTTGGTAACGGCAGTGGCGCGCCGACGTTCGGCCGCCGGCAAGTGGGACGCCTGCAGCGTGGCCAGGGGCGCGTCCTGGTATTCCCTCTCGCCTCGCAACACCGAACCGGCCTCCGACCAGTCGGGCAAACCGGGAGCGATGATGCCCACGCCGTTCAGATACAGCTTCATGCCCCCACCCTGCCAAAGACCAGGCTTACATTGTTGCCCCCGAACCCGAAAGCGTTACTGACCGCGCGATTTACCGGACGCGTCAGCGGCTCCATGGAAATCCACGCCTGCAGTTGCGGGTCGACCTCGACGGTGTTGAGGCTGACCGGCACGAATCCATCCCGGATGCTCAGGCAAGTGGCAATGGCGTTGACAATGCCGGCGGCCCCCAGGGTATGGCCGGTCCAGCCCTTGATGGAACTGGCGGGCACCCGGTGGCCAAACAGAGCCGTGACTGCCTTATCTTCCGCCGTGTCGTTGGAGCGGGTGGCGGTCCCATGAAGATTGATGTAGTCCACCTGACCGGGCCCGATACCGGCTCGCTCCAGGGCCGCGCTCATGGCCAACCGCGCGCCCAGGCCCTCCGGGTGGGGCGAGGACATATGATAAGCGTCGGTGCTCTCTCCATATCCCAACAAGGCGATTCCGGACAATCCGGGCTGAGTGCGCTCCAGCAGGGCATAGCCGGCAGCCTCGCCGATGGAAATGCCGTTACGGTGGCGGTCGGCGGGGCGGCAAGGCTGATCCGACACCAGATCGAGCGAGGAGAATCCCAGCAGAGTGGTCAGGCACAGGCTGTCCACCCCTCCGACCACCACCGCATCGCACAATCCGGCCGCGATCAGCCGAAAGCCCGAGGCAAAGGCCTTGCTGCTGGAGGAACAGGCGGTGGAGACCGCCACAGCGGGACCTTCGAGAGCCAGGAAGCAGCGGGTGAAATCCGCCACCGAGAAGGTATTGTGGGCAAATTGGTAACTGAACCCGGCCGGCAGCTCACCGCTGCCGGGATCCCGGGCACGATAGGCCAGTTCGGTTTCCAGGATGCCGGACGTGCTGGTGCCCACCACCACGCCGATACGGACCGGACCGTAACGATCGCGGGCCGCGGCCACGGCTTCCGCGAAGCCATCCTGGATCATCCCCAGGTAAGCCAGCCGGTTATTGCGACAGTCGAATCGAATCAGCGATTCTGGCAGGTCCACCGCCTCGACCCCTTCGACCCGGCCGATCCAGGTGTTCAGCCCGGCATCGAGGAAGTCGCAGGGACGAAGCCCGGAACGCTGTTGTCGCAGCGCCGCGCGGGTGGATTCCAGGCCCTGGCCGAGCGCGCTGACCAGGGTGTAGGCGGAGAGGATGAGGGGATCCATGAAAAGGAACGTCCGGCAAGGCAAAACGCGCGCCATTATGCCGGAGGGTCCTGTTCCCTGGCCAGAAGCGCGGCAAACGTCAGAGCGAAGGCGGCACCCAAGGCCACCGTGGCGCCGATGTCATGGAGGATGTTGACCGAAGACGTGGCCAGGATGCCGAAGGCGATCACCGCACTGCCATTGCACAGCAGCAGCGACAACAGGGTGCGGCTCCGTTCCTCGCGGTCCGCCGCGGCCCGGTTGAAGAACAAGGCTTGATCCAGGCTCAACCCCATCACCAGCAGCAGCGAGACCAGGTGGAACAGGTTCAGTCCGTGGGTGGCCTGCGCCATGATCGCGGCAGCCGCAGCCGCCGCGCAGGCCATAGGTGCCAGCACCCGGAAGGCCGTGGCGATCGAACGCAAGCCTGCGACCAGCAGCAGCACGATGGCTCCACTGCTCCACGCCAGCAATTCAAGCGCTTCGTTCCGGTACCGGGACAGCATGTGGGAGGATTCGCGGCGCAGATCCACCAAATCGACACCCGGCAGCGCCAACGTAGTTAGGGCCGTTTGAATCTTTACCTCATCGCTCACGCCCCGCAAGGGCACCAGACCGACCCAGCCATCGTCCCACTGCAACAACAGGGACTTGACCCGCAGCCCCATCGCTGCAGGCAATGGACCGCTCAACCGTAGCGGTTCCGCCTCCCGCGCTGCCGCCGCGTCGGCCAAGAACGGCGTGAAGGCATCCTCGCGAAACGGCAGGCCGGCCAATGCCGCCTGCAGGGATGCCCGCAGCACCTCCGGCGTGGGGATCGATTGCAACCGCGTCCGCTGCGACGCCTGGCTGGGCAGGTAGCGCGCAGCCATGTCGTAACCGGCCAGCATGCCCTGCCCCACCAAGGCGTCGAGTTGCCGCGCCAGTCGTTCGCTGCGGACCAGTACCTCCTCGTCATCGCTGCCGCGCACGACGACCAGGCTGCGCAAATCCATTGCCCCGAGTTCCGACCTTAATGCCTCGTCCAGTTGCTTGCTGGCGGCGGGTACCGGGCTCAGGGCATCGATGTCGTCGTTCCACAATGGCAACGGCCCCCAGCCGATCCAAGCCAGCGCGGCGCAGCCGCAGACCAGTGGCAACCAACTCCAGCGCCGCGATCCCGTCGGTATGCATCCACAAACCCGCAGCACGGCGGCCGGAATCGGCACCTGTTCCGGCATCAGCAGCGGCACCAGCCAGCGCACCGCAGCAGCAGCGACCAGCAGGCCACAAGCGGCGAACAAACCCAACTGGGCTAACCCCTCGAATCCGGAAAACAGCATGGCGGTAAAACCCGCCACGTTGGTGAGCACCCCCAGCCGCAAGGTCGGCCAGATGCGGCGGATGGCGTGATCCGCCGGCTCGCCGGTGACCCTGTGAGTGAACAAATGGTTGGGATAATCCGCCGCCACTCCGATCAGGGTGGCACCGAATCCCAAAGTGATGCCGTGAATGCTGCCAAACCACCAGCCCACTGCCGCGGTGGCCGCCAATCCGCCGCACAGCAGGGGCACCGCGCCAAGCAGAACCACCCGGGCGCTACGGTAGACCAGCCACAGCAGCCCCACCACCACGACACTGTTGAGGAGGGACAGGCGGGTGGCGTCGCCGGCGATGCGGCGGTTGGCGTCGACGCTGAACACCGGCGGACCGGCCAGCACCAGCCGCACACCCGAATCGCCCCTCACCGCTGCAAACGCCGCGCGCAACGCCTCCACCGTGTCCGCCTGGCCATCCAGGTCGAAACCAGGAGCTGCAGTTTCCGCCACCAGTAAAGCGCGGCTGCCGTCCCGGCTGAACCAAACGCCGTGTTGCAGGTTGGGGCTCTGTGCGGGAACCCAGACCTTGAGCACCTGCCGCAAGGCGGCGGTGGGATCGCGCGCCAGCACTGGCTTGTCGATCAGACCGGCGGAGGTGGCCAATTCCGCCAGGCGGCCTTCCAAAGCGGCGCGCAAGCCGGTCTCGCTGAAATCGACAGCACTCTGCAACGGCGCCATTTGGTAACGGTGTGCCAGCAGGAACTCCCGGTCAGCCGCCGAGAGTTCTGAATTCCCGTTGTGCACCGAGAGAAACCGGCCGTCCGCGCGCAAGGCGGCGCCCAAGTCCCGGCTCAACCGCGCCAGGAGCGCGCCGTCACCGCCTTCCAGGGCAATCAGAATCAACCGGGAAGCGGCCCCTTCCCGCATCTGGTCCACCAGGATGCGCTGCAGGGAACCGGCGTCGGTGGGTAAAAAATGAGTCAGATCGCTGATTGCCGGGGTACGGGCAACCTGCCAACCCCACAGGGCCAGCAGCGCTAGCCAGGCGAATACGACGAGCCGCGCGAATCTCACCGGGGCCATTGAATCTGCAAGACCGAGCGATCGCCGTTCGCCTCCTCGATGGTCAGCTCCCGCATGCGGTCCTCGTTGCCGCGAATCTGCACCGAACGCACCAGGGCCGCCATCTCAGGCTCTCGCGGAACCAGCGCCAACAGCCAGTTGCGGCGGGAACCGCCCAGGCTCACCTGATAGAAGCGTTCCAGGGTCGCGCGATCCCCGGCCAAAGGGGCTCGGATACTTTCCACGAAGGCCCACAAGGGCGGGTAAGCCGACAAGGACAGTTCCTGGTGCAAGCCCCCGGATGGCCGATCGACGGTCAGCCGGTCCCCGTCGACCCGGTACCGTTCATCCACCGGAGCGGTGATCCGCTTTTCGAGCCACGCCGGCGGACTGAAGCTGAGCAGGCCGCTCACCTGCAACGGCTGTTTCAGCAGGCTCATTGTCTTGGTCTCGGTGAATGCAACCTGGCTGAGCGACTGGCGTGACAGGGCCGCCAGCAAGGACGGGAGGTCCCAGGCCCCGTCAGCAGCCGAAGCAGCCGGTCCAACAAGGAACAGCAGCGGGAGCAGGCGGAGAAAAATCCACCGCACCGGCGGGCGACCGAAGGCCGGCGATAACCGTCGGCCTCGGCGGGATAGCTGCGTCATAAAAACATCGAAGACTAGAGAACGGAAGCGTCGTATCGGGATAGCGCGCCGGATTATCCCAGAACGCAGCACACTCCAACAGCGAGGGAAAAACAAGGTAGCAGCCGGGCCCCGGCTTCTGCGACTCGACTACGGAGCGATCAACGCGGGAGGGAACAGTATTCAGGCTTCGGACATCGCAGCGGCCTGGCGACCGCTTGCTGCGACAACCACCGCCGTCCCAGGATTTCCCGTTCTGCTTCTACCCAGTCGGACAGTTCCGAGCCCGGCCGGAACCCGCGCCGTTCCGCCCGGTAGTAAGCCGCCTCGGCAATCATGGCGTGCACCGGAACCGGCGCCTGCGGCTTCAACGAAGCGAATCCGTAACGAATGGTCTCCCACACGCTCTGCTCTCCCACATTCTTCAAGCCGAGCGCCGCCGGTTCCAGTTCCAGCAAGGTTCCGAACAAGCGGTCCCACAGGGAAAAGGCGGCGCCGTAGTTGCTGTCATGTTCGTGGCGCAACTGCGAGTGGTGCACCCGGTGCAAGGCGGGCACGATAAAGACCCGGGCCAGCATTCCTTCAGCGGCGAACCGGACATTGGCGTGGTGAAACATGACCAGCAGGGTCAGCAGTGTTTCACAAACCAGCAGCAACAACGCGTCGATGCCCAGCACCACCACCATCGCCGCTTTCAGCAGCGTGGTCAGCAGCAACTCCACCAGATGCAGACGGAATGCCGTCGACACGTTCATCGCCAGATCGCTGTGATGCACCCGGTGGAACCGCCACAATCCTTCAACCCGATGACAGGCCCAGTGCCACGCGTACAAGCCCAGATCCAGCAACAGCAGGGCTAGCACCCCTTTGAGCACCGGATTTTCGATGCCGCTCAATAGGCCGAGATCGCTGTAGCGGTCGGCCACCGTCCACAACGAACCCACCGCCAACAGCGACAGGGTCACGTCATTGACGATCAGAATGCCCAGATTGGTCAGATAGGAGTGGCGCAGGATGCGGGATGGTTGACGCCCGTAGCCGCCACGAACCTCCCAGGCCAACAGCGCCGCAAACACGCCCAGCACCACCAGGGAAACCACGTCACGGTCGGTCAACGCCAACCAACCCGGCAACCAAGCCCAATCGTCGAAGAAGGAAGGGTTTGAATTCAGCATGGCATCAGCCTCCTTGAAACAAAGCCGTAAGAATCAGGACTGAACATGTCCTAATTGACCGGACATTTCCCTGGGAGTTCAGGATTGATACTGCGTTTCCTCACGATGCACGGTCGGCGGCCAACGGGGGTAAGCCGCTCGTTTGCGCCCTTACCTCGGCCTGATCGTCATTACCCACAGCGCCCCTCCCGCACCACGGGCAGCCGCAGTGTCATGTCTGTCTGTGAAAAAGACGGCCCGATCTCGGTTAGCGCGGTGATTTTCAGGCCATCTGAAGCAACACTTCTCTGTCACCGCGAGACAATCCCGGCATTAAGGAAGGCCGGGGCTCCCGGTTGTCGTGGGAAGTTCTCGATGCTTTCAACCCGGACGTGGTGAATCTGCTTGAGATCCGGGCAAACCACCTGAGAAAACGCCAAGGCATGGGCCGATGGAAACGCAACGACCTTGCCGTCGAGGTCGGCGGGGCGCTGAGAACCCTGGTTGCATCTTTCCGTGCCCTTGGAATTGATGACAAGGAATTCCCCTGTAGTCCAAAATGGACCCGGGGTTAGGCAACGAAACAGGGGCTCGCCGGGGTATCTGCCGATGAAACACCAAGATCCGCTGGCCTGGATGTGGATTGACGCCTGTGAAGTCGTCAGCCGGGCCGAGCGTCTGCACCGCCGGATGTTTGGACTCGCCCGCGGCGACGACCGGTCGCCCTGTTGGGAACCGCCAGTCGACATTTTCGAGAACGGCCGGGAGCTGCGTGTCATCGTCCTGCTTCCCGGTGTTTCAACCGACCAGATCATGGTCGGCTTCGACCAAGGAATCCTCACCATCACCGGCTCTAGCCCTTTTCCGGGACCTCCCCATGCGCACATTCATCGGCTGGAAATTCCCTACGGCAACTTCGAAAAGAAGATCCAACTGCCCTCGCCCGCCTACGAGATCGACCAATCCGAATACCGCGATGGTTGTCTGACGCTGCGCTTCCGCAAAATCGACGGATCTCCGGCATGAGCGAAGAACGCAATCACCGCGACCCGAAACCCGATAAAAACGGCCTCGCGGATATCAAGTTGCCCGCCGACGTCGTGCCGGTCGTCCTGGTCCGCAACCTGGTCGTCTTTCCGGTAGTGATCCTCCCGATCACCATTGGGCGGGGACCTTCCATCGCTGCGGCGCAGTACGCCTTAAGACGGGAAAAATCGCTGGCGGTCCTGCTGCAGAAAAATCCGGATACAGATTCACCGAACCTGGACGATGTCTATCGGATCGGAACAATCACCACGGTCTTAAGGTATCTCACCGCTCCGGATGGGACCCATCACATCGTCTGCCAGGGCGAATCCCGCTTCCGGGTCAAAGAGTTCCTGGAAGGTTATCCGTTCCTGGCTGCACGGATCGAGATGCTGGCGACCGACGAAAGCGTGACGTCGGAAGTCGAGGCCTTTTCCCTGGAATTGCGGCAGCGGTTGCGGGAAATGGTGTCCATGACGCCGGATGCGCCGCCGGATTTCGCCATCGCCCTGGAACAGATCAGTTCGCCTGGCACCTTGGCCGATCTCACCGCAACCTTTATCGACATTCCGTCCCAGGAAAAGCAGGAAATTCTCGAAACTCTGGCATTGAAACCGCGCCTCCAAAAGGTGCTGGCCGCATTGGAACGGCGTTTGGAAGTGCTGCGTCTGACCAAGGAAATCAGCGAACAGACCCGTCAGGCCATGAGCGAGTCACAGCGCAAGTATCTGCTCAGCGAACAGCTCAAAACCATTCAGAAGCAACTGGGGGAAGACGACGAACACTCGGCGGAAATCGCCGAGATGGATCAGGCGATCGCCAAGGCCGCGCTGCCGCCCGAGGTCGAGGCGCATGCCCGCAAGGAACTGAAACGGCTGGAGCGAATGTCGGAAATGAGCGGGGAATACTCCCTGGTCCGAACCTATCTGGATTGGCTGGTGGAACTGCCGTGGTCGCTACCGGAACGGCCGCAGATGGACATCGCCAAGGCCAGGGGAATTTTGGACGGGGACCACTACGGACTGGAAAAGGTCAAGCGCCGGATCCTGGAGTTCCTAGCGGTACGCAAGCTCAAGCCCGACGGCAAGAGCCCCATTCTTTGCTTTGCCGGTCCACCGGGCGTGGGCAAGACCTCACTGGGCCAAAGCATTGCCCGGGCGATCGGCCGCGAATTCGTGCGGGTCAGCCTGGGCGGCTGTCACGACGAGGCGGAAATTCGTGGGCATCGTCGCACCTACATCGGCGCCCTGCCTGGCAACATCATCCAGGCAATGCGCAAAGCCGGCGCGCGCGATTGCATCCTGATGCTGGACGAATTGGACAAGCTCGGCGCCAGCTTGCAGGGTGACCCGGCGGCGGCGTTGCTGGAAGTCCTCGATCCGGAGCAGAACAACGGTTTTCGCGACAACTACCTGGGCGTGCCCTTCGACCTGAGCCATATCCTGTTCATCGGCACGGCCAATCTGATCGAAGCCGTGCCCGTACCCTTGCGGGACCGCATGGAGGTGATCGAGTTGCCCGGCTACATCGAGGAGGAAAAGCTGGAGATCGCCCGCCGTTATCTGGTGGGTCGCCAATTGGACGCGTGCGGGTTGGAAGCCGACCGCTGCGAAATCACCGATGCGGCGCTGAAAGGACTCATCCGATCCTATACCTCCGAAGCCGGCGTACGGCAGTTGGAGCGTTGCATCGGCGCCCTGTTCCGCCGCCGCGCCATGGCGGTGGCCGAGGGCGACACCAGTCATTGCCGGATCGACGTGGACAACCTGGCGCCAGTCCTGGGGCCCCCGCCCTATGAAAACGAGGCTGCCCTCCGCACCGGCATCGCCGGGGTGGCCACGGGGCTGGCCTGGACACCGTCCGGCGGCGAAATCCTATTCGTGGAAGCGACCCGGATCACCGGCGGCGGCAACCTCATCCTCACCGGTCAGTTGGGCGATGTCATGAAGGAAAGCGCCCAGGCGGCGCTGACCCTGGTCAAAGGTAAACTGCCGGCCCTGGGCATTCCGCCCGATGAGTTTCGCGAAGACGATGTCCATGTCCACGTCCCGGCTGGCGCAATTCCGAAAGACGGACCGAGCGCCGGGGTCGCCATCTTCGTGGCCCTTTATTCCATGTTGTCGGAAACGCCGGTCCGGCCCGATGTCGCGATGACCGGAGAGATCAGCCTCCGCGGCCAGGTGCTGCCGGTAGGCGGAATCAAGGAAAAGCTGCTGGCGGCGCTGCGCGCCGGTATCAACACGGTGCTGCTGCCCCGCCGTAACCGGAAGGATCTGGAGGACATTCCAGAGCCGGCCCGGCAGTTGCTCAACCCGATCTGGCTGGACACGGTCGATGACGCCCTGGTCGCGGCCCTGCGCTGGCAGCAGGTGGTCACGCCTCCGCTGCCCCTCGACACCCCAGAAAAAAACCCGCCGGAGCGGGTCGAAAGAGGAGGATAGAGCGAGCAGCGCCTTACGGCTGCTGCTCCCTCGTTACGACCGCCGCGGCGGCGAGCGGTTCCGCAGGCCAGCAAGACAATCCCAATAAAAAGCAACGACTTACATTCCATAGGGAAATTCCTTTCGGCTGAGCACGCCGCTGTTGCGTACCGCAACCAAAGCCTTCCCGTATTCCAGCAGCACCGACAGCGCATAATCGATCCGCTTGCGGACGGCGGCGTCCTCCTCCGACTGTATGGATTCGCCGTTGAGTACCTCGCCCACGAAGCGGACGATGACTTGCTCAGGGATATAATTCAGGTGGGTGTTCTTGTAACTGCTCATGCGCAATTCGGCCACCGGGTAGGCGCCGTTGCGGGAAGCGGAAACGCCGACGATCACGGCGGGCTTGTGATACAGGCAGCCATCGCTCGCCAGCAGGAAAAAGTTTTTCAAGGCTGCGGGCACCATGCCGGCCCATTCCGGCGCAATCATCACGGCCGCGTCACATTGCCGGATCTCCTGCGACACCGGGGTCCATGCATCGATCAAGCGCCCCTTTCCCTGCCAAATCTCCTCATCCCATAGCGGCAAGGGGGTCTGGCCCAGATCCAGCACGAAACTGCTGCAACCGGCGTTCAGTTGCGGCAATCGGCCGGCGATGTAGCGGGCGACTTTGCCGGACTGGGAAACGGGTCGGTGGCTGCCGGAGATGATGGCGACTTTCATGGTGGTGGCTCCTCAAGAACGGGCGTTCATGATGCGTCATCTCGGGATGACCTGTCATCGTCGGCGCAATTCCATTATCGTGTGATCAACGCCTCCTCGCCCCCCCCTCCCCCATGCACGATCTGAGTCTGCTCGAAAACGTCGCGGTCGCCTTGACCGCCGCCTTCGTCGGTGGCTTGCTGGCCCAACGGCTACGCATGCCCACCATCGTCGGCTACCTGCTGGCCGGCATCGCCATCGGCCCGTTCACTCCAGGCTATGTCAGCGACGCCCATACCATTGGGGCACTTGCAGAACTGGGCATCGCCTTCCTCATGTTCGGCGTCGGCCTGCACTTTTCGTTTCGCGATCTGTGGAGGGTCCGCGATTCGGCCATACTCGGTACCCTCGGCCAGATGGTCACCATGACGGTCATCGGTTACGGCCTGGCTCGCTGGTGGGGGTGGTCCGACGCCGCCGGATTGGTGCTGGGGTTGTCCCTGTCCATCGCCAGCACCATCGTGATGTTGCGGGGCTTCATGGACTTGGGCTGGCTCAACACCTCCCATGGCCGGGTCGCGGTCGGCTGGCGGGTCATGGAGGACATCGCCACCGTCATCATGCTGCTGATCATGCCGAATCTGGCGGAGTTCTCCGACTCGGTGGACTGGCGCGCCCTGGGGATGGCAATTCTGGCGGCCATCGGCTTCCTGGTGTTCATGCTGTATGCCGGAACCAGGCTGCTGCCCTGGTTGCTGCTGCGGGTCGCCCACACCCGCTCGCGCGAGCTGTTCATCCTGTCGATCCTCGGCATGTCTTTAGGGATCGCCGCCGCCGCTTCGGAACTGTTTGGGGTGTCGCTGGCCCTCGGTGCCTTCATGGCGGGGGCGGTGGTGAGCGAATCGCCTCTGAGCCATCGGATCGCCTCCGATCTGTTGCCGTTCCGCGAGGCGTTTTCGGTACTGTTTTTCGTATCCATCGGCATGATGATCGACCCGGCCTATCTATCGGGCGCCTGGCAGCCGGTGCTAACCCTCACCGCAGTGGTGGTCTTCGGGAAATTTCTGGTGGCGGCGGCCTGGGCGCTGATGTTTCCCCGCCCCGCCCGGACCGCCCTGGTGGTCGCAGCCGGTTCCAGCCAGATCGGTGAATTTTCCTTCGTGCTGGGACAGGCCGGCCTCAGCCTCGGGTTTTTGCAACAGGACCAATATTCCCTGATTCTGGCGGCGGCATTCCTCTCGATCGTGGTCAATCCATTGATCTTGCATGGGGTTGAACCATTACAACGGCTGCTCCGCTCGATTCCGCTGCTCTGGGGCAAGCTGGATCGCTACAGCCGGCCGCGCGAATCGCTGGAGGACGGACTCAGCGGCCATGTGGTGGTGGTCGGCTACGGGCGGGTGGGCAGCCACGTGGTGGACGTGCTGGGCGAGTTGAAAATACCCTGTCTGGTGATCGACTCCCGCATCGAGCGCATCGAACGGCTGTCCAGTCGCGGCATCCCCACCTTGCTGGGCGACACCGCCAATTCCGACATTCTCACCCATGCGGCCCTGGACCGGGCGCGCCTGCTGGTCATCACCCTGCCCGAGGAAGCGGCCACCGAGCTGCCCGTGGCCGCGGCGCGGGATCTGGCCGCCAAGCTGTCCATCATCGCCCGCGCCGCCACCCGCAGCGGGGTCAAGCGACTGGCCGGGTTGGGCGCACAACTGGTCATTCATCCGGAATTGGAAGGCGGCCTGCAGGTAATCCGCCACACCCTGCTGCATCTGGGCTTTCCCCTGCTGGAAGTGCGCCGCTATGCCGATACCGTGCGCCGGGAGAATTACGAAGCCCTGGTCAAGTCCCAAGGCGAACACGCCATCCTTCGCGAACTGCTGGACACCGCCGACCTCATCGACATCTCCTGGGTGAAGCTGCCAACCGGCTCTCCCCTGCTCGGCCATACCCTGGGCGAATCGGCCCTGCGCAGTCGCACCGGCGCCAATCTGGTGGCGGTATTCCGCGATGGCCGGCTGTCCGTGAACCCGACCACCGACACCGTTTTCATGGAGGGCGACCGCTACGGACTGTTGGGCGATGCCGAGCAAATCGCGGCGGCGGAACTGCTGTTCGCCAGCCCCGCCTAGACCTGCCCGGTCACGGAATGGTTTCCGTCCGATAGCGATAGACCTTGAGGCTCGGACTCCAGTAGTCGGAGGGAAACCCCGCCTTGCGCTTGAGATGCTGCAGAAACACGGCCGCATCGGGCAACTGTTCCCAGACCGACGGAAGAAAGGTACCGCGGCGTCCGCCGTCTTCCAGAATCAAGCCGTCGATGCCGGGCCTGAGCAGTTTCAGCAGTTCTTCCTCGGAAGCGCAGGCCACCGGTTCCGGTACGGTCAACAGCGACAGATGGAGTTCCAGTTGCGGCAACTCGTCTTCGCTCAGCTCCGGGAAGCGGGGGTCGCGAAACGCGGCGGCATAGGCATTGGCCGCCACGTCCAGCGCCAGCGGCCGAACCGCCTGAAGACTGCCGATGCAGCCCCGGAGCTGGCCTTGAGTCTCCAGGGTGACGAAACAGGCGCGCGGCTGTCGCAAGGCGGGCGCCACGGTTGCCAGATCCACGGTCACCGGCCGGTGCTCCGTCAAACCGTGGCGGATGGAAGCCAGCGCCAACTCCTGCAGGAATCGTTGGTCCTCATCGGCCAGTTCGCAGTGGGGATTAGTGGAAGGCATAGGCACCATATCCGACGACACGGTCCTTGGAGCCGGCGGTATCGCCGGAATTGCGCAGATCCAACAGTTCGGCGCTCAAGCCGCGTTGCGCCGCTTCCAGCAGCAACCCGGCGATCGGCAGGCGGCCGCAGGCGTCTTCGTAGCCGATCCGCTCCGGCGCCAGTCCGATGATGGCGTGCGAGGTGGCCGCGTCCAGGGAACGAGCGGTGGCATAGTCGTGGTAGTGACTCAGATCGGAACTGATGACGATGAGGGTCTCCTCGCCCCCCCAGAGCCGCTCAAGAACCGCTTTCACCTGCTCGGGACTGGCGTTCCCGACCACCAGCGGCACCAGGCTGAACTGCCCTAGAACGTCCAGCAGAAACGGCAGCTGCACCTCCAGGCTGTGCTCTTCGGCGTGGGCCTGATCGATCGCCAGCACATAGGGAAGCTGGAGGATATCGGCGATGCTTTCCCGGTCCAATGGAACATCGCCCAGAGGCGTGGCGAATGCCGCCGCGGTGCTGACGGCCATCCCGGTGAAGCCGACCCGATGGGCCGGTCCCAGCAGCACCACCCGCTCGATACGGCCGCGGGCGGCTTCAACCTGCTTGTATGCCGCGGCAGCGATGGGACCGGAGTAAATATAGCCAGCATGCGGAGCAATGATAGCCTTGGGTACGGCGCCGAGGACCGTCGCTTCCGCCAGCATGGCCCGGACCATGCGCAGAAGGCGGTCCGGCTCCGCCGGATAGAACATGCCCGCGACGGCCGCGGGACGTATTTGATGAGTCATGGTGGTCACCTCGTTCGAGCCGATCCAGCCTGCGCTCATTGTAATCCTTCGCCCATCCGTAGTAAGAGGTTTTTCCTATGGACTCCGTCATCGATCCGGCCACTGCCTACCCGACCCGTTACTGGCATTCCCTGGAAGACGGCCGCACCGAATGCCAACTGTGTCCCCGCTACTGCAAGCTGCACGAAAACCAGCGCGGCCTATGTTTCGTGCGGGGCAACCTGAATGGGCGCATCGTGCTGCTGTCCTACGGCCGCTCCAGCGGCTTCTGTGTCGATCCCATCGAAAAGAAACCGCTGAACCACTTTCTGCCTGGCACCCCGATCCTGTCCTTCGGCACCGCCGGCTGTAACCTGGCCTGCAAGTTCTGCCAGAACTGGGACATCAGCAAATCGCGGGAAATGGACGCACTACTGGATCAGGCCAAGCCCGAAACCATCGCCGCCGCCGCCGAATCCCTCGGCTGCCGCAGCGTCGCCTACACCTACAACGACCCGGTGATCTTCCACGAATACGCCATCGACGTGGCCCAGGCATGCCGAGAACGGGGGATCAAGTCGGTGGCGGTTTCGGCCGGGTATCAGTGCGCCGAACCCCGCGCCGAGTTCTATCGGCACATGGACGCCGCCAATATCGATCTCAAGGCGTTCACCGAGGATTTCTATCACCGATTGTGCGGCGGCCATCTGCAACCGGTGCTGGACACCCTGGTCTACATTCGCCACCGCACCCAGGTCTGGCTGGAGATCACCACCCTGCTGATACCGGGCGAAAACGATTCGGACGCCGAACTGGACCGGCTCAGCCTGTGGGTGAACGAACATCTGGGGCCCGACGTGCCGCTCCACTTTTCCGCGTTCCATCCGGACTGGAAGATGCGGGACATTCCGGCCACGCCGCCGGCCACCCTGTTGCGCGCCCGAGCCATCGCCATCGCCAACGGCTTGCGCTACGTCTATGTCGGAAACGTGCATGACAAGGCCGGTTCCAGCACCTATTGCCACCAGTGCGGGCAGTTGCTGATCGGCCGCGACTGGTACGAACTGTCCGACTGGGGACTTGATGAGAGGGGGCACTGCCGGGTCTGCGGAACGCCCTGCGCGGGTCTGTTCGAACCCCGCCCCGGCAGCTGGGGCTCACGGCGCCTGCCGGTGCGGCTCAGCCGCGCCGCCAATGGTTGAACGACTAAGGCTCCCCGCCCCGGCCGCCAAATTCCAGGAGCCGGCCCCCGGCAGCCTATCCCAAAGCGGTCTGCTGCCATCCGGACGCCCCCCGGCCCGTGGCCGGCAGACGGCCCTCCCCCTGACCGCGCTGCGAATTCAACCGCAAGACCCGGAGTGTCGCGGCGACCTGACGTTGATACGCTACATCCACAACACCTTAGGACTGGCTGAGAAACCATGAAAACGCGGAACTCTGAAGAGCCAAGCGACCCGGATGCCTGCTGGGCCGCCGTGCTGGCCCGCGATCCGGCCGCGGATGGCCGGTTTTACTATTCGGTGAATACCACCGGCATCTACTGCCGGCCGTCCTGCCCATCGCGCCGCCCCAAGCGCAGCAACGTCCGCTTTCATGGCAGTCGGGGCGAGGCCGAACGCGCGGGTTTCCGGCCGTGCCGGCGCTGTCGGCCCGATGAACCGACATCGGCGGAGCGGCAGACGGCGGCGGTAGCCGCCATCTGCCGCCACATCGAAACGGCGGACGAAATTCCGGCCCTCGCCGAACTGGCCGCCCGGGCGGGCATGAGCCCCTTCCATGTCCATCGGATCTTCAAATCGGTGACCGGCGTGACGCCCAGGGCTTATGGCGCCGCCCATCGGGCCGCCCGACTTCGGAACGAACTGGAGCGGAACGCCAGCGTAACGGAAGCCATCTACGCTGCCGGTTACAGCTCCAGCAGCCGGTTCTACGAAGAATCCCAGAGGCTTCTGGGCATGACGCCTTCCCATTACCGGGCCGGGGGCGCCGACACCGAGATTCGCTTTGCCCTGGGCGTCTGCTTCCTAGGCTCCATCCTGGTGGCCATGAGTCCTCGCGGGGTTTGCGCCATCGCCTTGGGCGACGATCCGGAAGCCTTGATCCGCGATTTCCAGGACCGCTTTCCCAAAGCCCAGTTGGTAGGCGGGGATCAAGCTTTCGAGCGGTTCGTCGCGCATGTGGTGGGATTCGTCGAAGTACCGGCCCAGGGATTGGACCTGCCGCTGGACATTCGCGGTACCGTTTTCCAGCAACGGGTCTGGCAAGCGCTGAGGGAAATTCCGTCCGGCTCCCAGGTGAGTTACAGCGAGATCGCCCGCCGCATCGGCGCCCCAAAGGCCGTACGCGCCGTGGCAGGAGCCTGCGCCGCCAATATCCTGGCGGTGGCCATTCCCTGCCACCGAGTAGTGAGGATCGATGGCGACCTGTCCGGCTATCGCTGGGGCATCGCCCGCAAGGCCGAGCTGTTGCGGCGGGAGAGCGCGCTGTGAACCTCGCGTTTCCGGCATGCAAGATCTCAGGTTCCATTGTCGGCCCGATCCCGATTCGGTCTGGCAACCGCGAAACGTAGCGCCACGGGATGCGGCGACATGCCAAAAAACGGATTGCCAGGATATTGTCATCCGATGTGGCCCATCTCGACCACTATCCAAGATTGCATTCCCGGAAGATCCGAACACCACTTGGGTTCCGGTGGTTAGAACCGGGAGGAAGAAACGGGCTTTGGTGAGTTCGAAGAAGGTACCCGGCGCGAAGCATGCCAAGGAATTGCTTCCTTCCGTGCTTCTCAACGCGCGAGGCGACGCCGGGATAGCAGTCAGCGTAGTGGAGATGCCCAACGCAAGCAACACACGGGCACGCAGATTCCCGGCCGTGAACCCTCGCCCACAGCGCCTCGCCAAACCGCGAACCAAGTGCGTGCCCGGTTGGTCAGACTGGCCTCGGTAAGGGCATTGAAACGCTGCTGAACCGCTAGGTCCTGAACCTGCGCCACGGAAAGAAATTCTCGCCCGAGGCACTCAAGGCGCAAATACGGTGGACGATGAGGCGGACTAATGCTTTCAGCGACAATGCCCCGGACTTCAGGCCCGGCACCTGTCCAGCGCGGACAGCATGGTGACCGATCAGCGGCGACACCCATCTGCGAAGGCAGCGGCCCTGGGCGGCCCGACCATCTTCGCAGCATCCGATGTCAGGGCTTGCCAAGGAGCCCGCCGCTCTAACTCGATTGTGCGATACTACCGCGCCGCAGGAAGGTCGGGACATCGTAGTTTATGCCGTTATCCCAGCCCGCCCGGCTCACGGCAGGCTGAGGGTGCAACGATTCGCGGAAAGCTCTGAGCGCTGCCAGCAGTGCGTTTAAGATACGAGTCAACATGGTTTGCTCCTGAAAAGTTACGGGGACGTCATCTTCAACGGGATTCCAATTGGCGCTTTTTGATTGTTGTGCAATAATCAAAAAAACGCAACTCCTTTTTTTGAAGATGGCTGATTCCAATACCCCGAAGCGCGGCGGAACCCGTCCCGGCGCCGGTCGAAAATCCGGCTCCGGAAGTTATGGCGAACCCACCGAGAGCGTTCGTATCCCTTTGAGCCTGCTGCCCATCGTAAAAGCCTGGCTGGCCGCGCGCCTCAGCTCGCCACCCGCCGATGCGCTGCGATTTGCGGCTTCGCAAGCCGTACGACGGCACCCCCTGTTCAGCTCGCAGGTTCCTGCCGGGGGACCGACCGCAGGCGATGATCATGTGGATGACGACATCGACCTGAACGAACACCTGGTTCAGCACCCAAATGCTACTTTCTTCGTGCGCGTCAAGGGCGATTCGATGATCGGCGCCGGAATTTCGGACGGCGATCTACTGGTTGTCGACCGCTCAGTGGAGCCGCGCAACGGACAAATCGTCGTCGCCGCGGTCAATGGCGAGCAAACCGTAAAACGGCTCAAGATCGAGCAGCGGCAAGTTTGGCTGATGCCGGAAAATCCGGCTTATCGCCCGCTAGAAATCGGCGATGGGATGGATCTGGTGATTTGGGGGGTGGTCGCCCACGCCGTGCATTCCTTTTAGGAACCGACGATGATCGAGGCGCCCCGCTTTACCCGCGAACCGGGATCAACCCACGCCCGGGACCCTCGCTTGCCAGAGTCTTCGCCCAACCGGCTGCAGCGAAACAACTTCGACCTGTTACGCCTGATTTTTGCATCCATCGTCTGCTTGGTGCACGCCTATCAGTTATCCGGGTTCCGGCAACTGAGCTGGATTGCCAAGGCGTTTTCTTCCGCCGTCGCGGTCAAAGGGTTTTTCGTCGTTAGCGGCTTCTTGATTTTCCTGAGTTACGATCGCTCGAAGTCGTGGGGCGGGTATGCTGAAAAACGCATAAGGCGCATCTATCCGGCCTATTTCACGGTTGTCACATTTACTGCAGTGAGCTTGGCGGCGATCAGTTCAAAGCCGCTCAGCGACTATTTCTCCGTCGTTTGGCTCAAATATCTTGCAGCCAACTTAAGTTTTCTGAATTTTCTGCAATTGACGGTTCCGGGAGTATTCGAGTCCAACAAGCTTGCCGCGGTCAACGGCGCGCTGTGGACCCTCAAAATCGAGGTGATGTTTTATATCGCCGTGCCGTTCTTCAGCATGCTGTTCCGGCGCTTCGGCCGATGGCCGACACTACTGGCCACCTACTGCGGATCGGTCCTGTACGTCGGCTTTTGCGAGGTTTTGGCGCAACGCACCGGCTCCGGGCTTTATCGTGAGCTGGTCAATCAGTTGCCGGGACAGTTGAGCTATTTCATGACAGGGGCAGCGCTGTATTACTACCGACCGTGGCTTGAAAAGTATGTGAGATACCTTGCCGTGGCGGCTATTCTGATACTGCTGGCCCATCGGTCGACGTCTTTGCCACTGTTCGAGCCCGCCGCCCTGGGGATTGTCGTGGTCGTTGCCGCCCTGTACTTCCATCTGGGAAATTTCGGGAAATACGGAGATTTCTCCTACGGGGTTTATATCCTTCACTTCCCGATGATTCAGTTGCTGATTGACCGCGGCTGGTTCCAACAAAATCCCGGCTATTTTCTTGCCGCGACTGTCACAGGGACGTTGTTCGGCGCCGTACTGTTATGGCATGGGGTGGAAAAGCGATTTCTGCCGCGCCATAGCCATTACGTAGAGGCCTCGACGCCGGTAAGCGCTGTGAATTAGGTGACCTCCGCCAATTGCTCGAGCAAGGTACACTGGGCGGATATCGGTTGCTCCTTTCCGTTGGGAGAAACGGCTTTCGAATAACTGCCATCGGAATTCAACTGCCAGGCCTGGCAGTCGTCTTTCAGGTACAGTTCCAAGTCGGCGCGAATGCGCGCGATGAGTTTCTTGCCCTCGATGGGGAAGCAGCTTTCCACCCGGCGAAACATGTTGCGGCGCATGAAGTCGGCGCTGGCCCCATAGATTTCCGGTTCCCCGCCGTTCTCGAAAGCGATGATGCGGCTATGCTCCAGGAAACGGCCGATGATGGATCGCACCCGGATATTGTCGGAAATTCCGGGAATGCCTGGCCGCAGACAGCAGACTCCCCGGACGATCAGATTGATCTCCACACCCGCCATGGATGCCCGATAAAGCGCCTGAATCAGTTGCGCCTCATCGACCGAGTTGACCTTGACGATGATGCGGGCCGGCCTGCCGTTACGGGCATGTTCGGCTTCCCGATCGATTTTTTTCAACAGTGAGCTGTGCAAGGTGAATGGCGACTGCAACAGTTTGTTGAGTTTGCTGACCTTGCCCAGGCTGGTGAGTTGAACGAACACCCGCCGCACGTCCTCGCCCAATTCTTTGTCGCTGGTGAACAAGCCGTAGTCGGTGTAGATGCGGGATGTCTTGGAGTGGTAATTGCCGGTACCGAGGTGGGTGTAATAACGGAGCGACCGCCCCTCCCTGCGCAAAACCAGCAGCATCTTGGCGTGGGTCTTGTAACCGACGATGCCGTAAACCACCTGAACTCCGGCTTCCTGCAAGCGGTTAGCGAGGGAAATGTTGGCCTGTTCGTCGAAACGCGCGAGCAGTTCCACCACCACAGTCACCTCCTTCCCCGCCCTCGCCGCCTTGATCAGCGCCTCGACGATGGGTGAGTTGGAACCGGTGCGGTACAGGGTCTGCTTGATGGAGACCACATGCGGATCATCCGCCGCCTGGCGGATCAATTCGATCACCGGCGCGAAGGATTCGTAAGGATGATGCAACACGATGTCCTGCTTGCGGATCGCTTCGAAAATGTCGTCCTTGTAATAGGTAAGAGACCGCGGAATGCTGGGCAGGAACAGCTGATACTTCAGGTCGGCGCGGTCGATCAGATCATAGATCTCCCGCGTGCGGCTCAAATTGACCGGCCCATCCACCTTGTAAAGCCGGTCGTCGGACAGTCCGAACTGGGTCAGCAGGAAAGCCACGATGGCATCCGGGCAATTATCAGCGACTTCCAATCGAACTTCGTCGCCGTAATTGCGGCTGGTCAATTCGCCTTCGATCGCGCGCAACAAATCATCGACCTCTTCCTCGTCCAGGTACATGTCGCTGTTGCGGGTCACCCGGAACTGATAGCAGCCCCGCACTTTCATGCCGTGAAACAAGTCGTTCACGTAGGCATGAATCACCGATGACAGGAATACGAAGTCGTGCGGACCGCTATCCGTGTCGTGTTGCGGCAAGTGGATGATGCGCGGCAAGGCTCGGGGCGCCTGCAGGATGGCCAGTTCGATATCGCGCCCGAAAGCGTCTTTGCCAGCCAGAGAAACGATGAAGTTGAGGCTCTTGTTGAGTATCCGCGGAAACGGATGGGACGGATCGAGGCCCATCGGGCTCAGAATGGGCAGCAATTCCTCGTCGAAGTACTTGCGCAGCCATGCCTGCTGCGATTCGTTCCATTGCGTCCGCCGAACGAAACGGATGTTCTGGGCCTCCAGCTCCGGAAACATCAGCTCATTCAAAACCCGGTACTGTTCCCGAACCAGATCGTGAGCCCGCGCCGAAATGGCGGTCAAGGTATCGCCCGGACTGAAACTGTCGGGGTCGGTGCGCGCGGAGCCGAGCTCGGCCTTCTGAATCAGGCCGGCGACCCGGACTTCAAAGAATTCATCGAGATTGGAGCAGGAGATGCACAGGAAGTTGAGCCGTTCCAGCAGCGGCGTGCGGGGATTCTTGGCCTGCTCCAATACCCGCGCATTAAATTCCAGCAGGCTCAATTCCCGATTGATGTAGAGGCTGGGATCGGTCAGATCGACCGGGAATTGCTGCTTCCCTGCAGCCGCCTTGCCATCCCGCTTGGGCGCGCTGCCCTCGCCGCCTCCCTGCAAGGTAAGCGCATGGCTATCCTTTTCCAGATCGCCCACCAAATGTTTGGCGGCGCGTATCATGCGCTCGGCTTTCTGGCGGGTCAGGCCGGGAATCTTCTGAAGCTGGTCGGCATCGGTTTCGGCCAGTTCTTCGATGGAAAAAATACCGTGCTCGGCCAGCATGGCTCGGGTATTCTTGCTGATACCCTTGACGTTGCCGATGATCACGCTTCCCTCTTCTGTGTGTGCGCTCGCCGAGCGGGTCTCCCGTCGCTCAATCGAACAGGGTCAAGAATGAGCCATATCCTTCGGCTTCCAGATCCTCTTTGGGAATAAACCGCAGGGCCGCGGAATTTATGCAGTAGCGCAATCCCGTTTGTGGCCGTGGGTCGTCGAAGACGTGGCCGAGGTGGGAATCGGCATTGCGGCTTCTAACCTCGGTGCGCACCATGAGCCAGGACCGATCCTCCCTTTCCACCAGACAATCCCCGGAAATCGGCCGGGAAAAGCTGGGCCAGCCGGTGCCGGAATCAAATTTATCCGTGGAGCTGAACAAGGGTTCGCCGGACACGACATCCACGTAAAGTCCGGCCCGGTGATTGTCCCAATAGGCATTGCGGAACGGCGGCTCGGTACCGCACGCCTGGGTGATCTCGAACTGTTCCTCGGTCAGGTTGCGCCGCAGCTCGTCCGGCGGCGGCTTGACGTAACCATCGGCCATCGCGACGGCCTCTAGATTCAGTGAGCGATCACCGGTTTGGTCGCCCTGCCCTTCTTGCGCTGCGGAACCACCGTATCCGCGGGCTGAGTCGGAACCGGTTCCGGCATGCGCTCGAGGGCAACGGCAAGCACTTCGTCGATCCAGCGCACCGGCAAGACCTTCAGGTCGGCCTTGATGTTTTTGGGGATTTCCGCCAAGTCCTTTTCGTTTTCCTGCGGGATCAATACGGTTTCGATGCCGCCGCGGTGCGCAGCAAGCAACTTTTCCTTGAGCCCGCCGATGGGCAACACTTCACCCCGCAACGTGATTTCTCCTGTCATGGCAACCGACGAGCGCACCGGAATCTTGGTCAAGGCCGATACCAGGGCGGTACACATGGCGATGCCGGCACTGGGGCCATCCTTCGGCGTGGCTCCTTCCGGGACGTGGATATGGACGTCGTGCTTCTGATAAAACGAGGGATCGATACCCAGCTGTTCGGAACGGGTGCGGGCCACGGTCAAGGCGGTATGAATGGATTCCTGCATCACCTCCCCGAGCTTGCCGGTGTAGGTTTGCTTGCCGGTGCCCGGCATGATCACAGCTTCGATGGACAACAGTTCGCCACCCACTTCGGTCCATGCCAAACCGGTCACCTGACCGACTTGATTGTTTTCCTCGGCATGACCGTAGCGGTAACGCCATACCCCCAGGTACTGCTCCAGGCTCTTGGAATTGATCGTCACCTTCTTGGAACTGGGTTTGAGCAACAGACTCTTCACCACTTTGCGGCAAATCTTGGCGATCTCCCGCTCCAAACTGCGCACCCCGGCTTCCCGCGTATAGTTGCGGATGATGTCCCTCACCGCAGTTTCCTGGAAGTGGATTTCCTGAGGCTTTAAGCCGTTGTTGGCGATCTGTTTGGGAACCAGATACTTCAAGGCGATGTTGACCTTTTCGTCCTCGGTGTAGCCGGCGATGCGGATGACTTCCATGCGGTCCAGCAAGGGCGAGGGGATGTTCATGGTGTTCGCGGTCGCGATGAACATCACCTCCGAGAGATCGAAGTCTACTTCCAGGTAATGATCGTTGAAGGTATGGTTTTGCTCCGGGTCGAGCACCTCCAGCAACGCCGACGCCGGGTCGCCCCGGAAATCCATGGCCATCTTGTCGATTTCGTCGAGCATGAACATGGGATTGCGGGTCTTCACCTTCGACAGGTTCTGCAGGATCTTGCCTGGCAGCGATCCGATATAGGTGCGGCGGTGACCGCGGATCTCCGCCTCGTCCCGCACACCGCCCAATGCCATCCGCACATATTTGCGGTTGGTGGCCTTGGCGATGGACTGGCCCAGCGAGGTCTTGCCGCCGCCCGGGGGACCGACCAGGCACAGGATCGGTCCTTTCATCTTGCGAACCCGCTGTTGTACGGCAAGATATTCCAGAATGCGGTCTTTCACCTTTTCCAGGCCGAAGTGGTCGGCTTCAAGAATCTTTTCAGCCAGCCTCAGGTCGTGGCTGACCTTGGTGCGCTTTTTCCAGGGAACACTGACCATCCAATCGATGTAGTTCCGAATGACCGTGGCCTCCGCCGACATGGCGGACATCAGCTTGAGCTTGTTGAGTTCGGCATCGGCCTTGGCGCGGGCAGCCTGGGGCATGCCGGACTTTTCGATCTTGCGGGCAAGTTCCTCGATCTCGTTGGGGACGTCATCCATTTCCCCCAGCTCCTTCTGGATAGCCTTCATCTGCTCGTTGAGGTAGTACTCCCTCTGGTTCTTCTCCATCTGCTGCTTGACCCGGCCCCGGATGCGCTTTTCCATCTCCAGGATGTCGACCTCGCTTTCCATGTAGGTCATCAGCTTCTCCAACCGGCCAGCCACGTCAGGCATCTCCAGAATGGCCTGCTTGTCCTCGATCTTGATGGTCATGTGGGCGGCTATGGTGTCGGCCAGCCGGCTGGTGTCGTCGATGCCGGAAAGGGAATTGAGGACCTCCGGCGGGATCCGCTTGTTCAGCTTGACGTACTGGTCGAAGGTATTGATAGCGGTCCGGGTCAGGACCTCAACCTCCTGTTCCGACAACAATAATTCGTCGGCCATGGGCGATACTGTCGCCAGAAAATGGCGGCCTTCGATCCGGAACTTCTCCACCCGGCTGCGCTCGCTGCCTTCCACCAGAACCTTGACGGTGCCGTCGGGCAGCTTCAGCAGTTGCAGGATGTTCGACAGCGTTCCAACCCGGTAGAGATCCTCAAAGCCCGGGTCATCCACTTCAGCATCCTTTTGAGCAACTAGCAGGATTTGCTTGTTGTCCTTCATGGCGCTTTCCAGCGCGTGGATGGATCGCTCGCGCCCCACGAACAGCGGGATCACCATATGGGGATAAACCACGACGTCCCGCAGCGGTAGTACCGGAACGGTGCGTTCGGAGGATAACTCGGCGCTTTGTACTGACGTACTCATAAGGAAACCTGTCAATCTTCAACCAGTGTCGGTCAAGGTATGGGGGCGGGCATTGCAATTACAAGAGCCACGGGCTGTTTCCGCCAAATTAGACTGCGGAAGCCGAAAAAGTGTAGCTGTGCCGTGGACTTCCGTCGCTCCCAAACCAGATCACCTCTCAACGGCTTTTATCCCTTGTTTGCGTGCTTGGCAGACAGCCCCGAGTCGGACGTAAGCGCCGACACGCCACAAGGATCAAAATCACGGTCGGGCCGGCGGCCCCTTGCAGAAAGGTCTCTTACTCGGCGGTGGCAACCTGCTTTTCGGTGCCCTGATAGATCAGATAGGGCTCAGATTCCCCCCGGATTACCTTCTCATCCACCACGACCTTTGCGATATGCTCGCAGGAAGGCAATTCGTACATCGTGTTCAGCAAGGTATGCTCCATGATAGTCCGCAGTCCGCGTGCGCCGGTCTTGCGCTCCATGGCTTTCTTGGCGATGCAACGCAAGGCGTCGTCGCGGATTTCCAACTCGCTTCCTTCCATCTCGAACAGTTTCTTGTATTGCTTGACCAAGGCGTTCTTGGGTTCGGTCAGGATCCGGATCAAG
Source organism: Methylococcaceae bacterium (assembly GCA_012026715.1). Taxonomy (GTDB): domain Bacteria; phylum Pseudomonadota; class Gammaproteobacteria; order Methylococcales; family Methylococcaceae; genus VEPB01. The sequence goes on from VEPB01000041.1 coordinate 24,740, forward strand.
GCCTCCTGATCCAGTTCTTCCAGGGTCGCAACGACCGGCAGGCGGCCGACGAACTCTGGAATCAGCCCGTAGCGGATCAGGTCCTCGGCCTCCACTTCCGCCAGAATTTCTCCGACGTTCTTGGAATCGTCCTTGCTCTTCACGTCGGCCGAAAAGCCGATGCCCCCCTTCTCCGAGCGTGCCCGGATCACCTTGTCGAGACCGGCGAAAGCGCCGCCGCAGATGAACAGGATATTCGCGGTGTTGACCTGAAGAAACTCCTGTTGCGGGTGCTTGCGCCCCCCCTGGGGCGGTACCGATGCCACGGTACCTTCGATCAACTTCAGCAGCGCCTGCTGGACGCCCTCCCCCGAAACGTCGCGGGTAATCGAGGGGTTGTCGGACTTTCGGGAAATTTTGTCGATCTCGTCGATATAGACGATGCCCGACTCGGCCTTCTCGACGTCGTAGTCGCACTTCTGCAGGATCTTCTGGATGATGTTTTCGACATCCTCGCCAACGTAGCCCGCTTCGGTCAGGGTGGTGGCATCGGCGATGGTAAAGGGTACGTCCAGCAGCCGCGCCAGGGTTTCTGCCAGCAGCGTCTTGCCCGATCCGGTCGGCCCGATCAGCAGGATGTTGCTCTTGGCGAGTTCCACGTCGTTTTTCTTGACTTGCGCGCGCAACCGCTTGTAGTGGTTGTACACGGCAACCGCAAGGATGCGCTTGGCCTTTTCCTGGCCGATCACATATTCGTCGAGGACCGACTTGATCTCCTTGGGTTTTGGCAGCTTGTCGGTGCCGCCGCCGGAGGTGTCCTGCAATTCCTCCCGGATGATGTCGTTGCAAAGCTCCACACATTCATCGCAAACGAACACGGCTGGCCCTGCGATCAGCTTCCTGACCTCGTGCTGGCTCTTGCCGCAGAACGAGCAATAAAGAAGCTTACCGCTCCCGTCTTTGCCGTGCTTATCGTCGCTCATCGAATTGCCCTCTTGCTGCAGTCGTTAGACTGTCTTGAAACCTAGTTTGATCTTGCCATGACTCGGGGGGCGTCGGAAATCCCCCCGACGTTCGGCACGATCAAGCGGCTGCCTGCCGATTCACCAATACCTTGTCGATGAGTCCGTAAGCTACCGCGTCGTCTCCGCTCATGAAGTTGTCGCGGTCGGTGTCCACCTGGATCTTTTCGATCGGCTGACTGGTGTGGTGGGCCAGAATCTTGTTCAGACGATCCCTCACTGCAAGAATCTCCCGGGCATGGATATCGATATCGCTGGCCTGACCCTGAAAACCACCCAAAGGCTGGTGGATCATGACCCGGGAATGGGGCAGGCAATAGCGCTTCCCCTGAGCTCCGCCAGCCAGCAACAGGGCGCCCATGCTGGCCGCCTGACCGATGCACAGGGTACTCACGTCCGGCTTGATGAACTGCATGGTGTCGTAAATCGCCAAGCCGGCGGTCACGACGCCGCCCGGAGAGTTGATGTAGAGGTGGATGTCCTTGTCGGGGTTCTCCGACTCCAGGAACAGCATCTGGGCAATCACCAGATTCGCCATGTAATCTTCCACCGGCCCGACCAGGAAAATCACCCGCTCCTTCAGCAGGCGGGAATAGATATCGAACGCCCGCTCGCCGCGAGCGGATTGTTCGATAACGATAGGTACCAGTCCGGTGGCCCGGGTTTCCATTGTTGTCATGCTCTGCACCTTAGGGATTCGTGTGGGTAGGAAGCGCTCATGCCCCGCTTTGCGGTTGCATCAGTTCACCGAACGGGATCTGTTCCTCGGTGACCTGGGCATGAGACAGGACGATATCGACGACCTGGTCTTCCAGCACCATGCCTTCCACCTGGCTCAATTGCTCCTTGTTCGAGTAATACCAGTTTACGACCTGCTGAGGGTCTTCGTAGCTGAGCGCGATGTCATCGATGACGGCGCGGACCCTTTTCGGATCGGCCTTCACGTTGTGATCTTCCATCAGCTTGCCCAGCGCCAGCCCCAGCACGACCCGCCGCTTGGCGGTCGGCTCCAGGCGCTGCCGCAGCGCATCCTGATCGATCGGCTGATTGTTTTTCTTGGCGGTATCGACATAGGGCTTGATCAGGGAATCCAGTTCCTGCGAGACCATTACCGCCGGAAGCGTCAATGCAGCATTGCTGGAATACAATGCATCCATCACCGATGTCTTGGTCCTGGCCTGAAGAGCGCGAGTCATCTCGCGTTCCATATTGGATTTGATATCGGCGCGAAAATCGTCGATCAAACCGCTCTCGATGCCGAATGACTTGACGAATTCCTCGTCGAGTTCGGGCAACACGCTTTCCTCGATCTTGCTGACCTTGACCTTGAATTCTGCGGTCTTGCCTGCCAGGTGAGCAGCACCGTAATCCGCGGGAAAATCCAGGGTGAATGCGTCCTCGGAATTCGCGGTGCGGCCCACCAGTTTGTCCTCGAATCCAGGGATCAGCTGATTCGAGCCTAATACCACGTGAAAATCCTCGACCGTGCCATCGGTGAAATTACTGCCGTCCGCTTCGCCCTGGAAGCTGATGGTGAGGCGGTCTTCCAGTGCCGCCGGCCGCTCCACTTCTCGCCAGGTCTTGCGCTGCCCACGGAGCTTCAGCACCATGGCATCGAGATCCTCGTTACCCACCGCAGAAACAAACTTTTTGACCTGCAACTGGGCAAGAGCGATGGTCGCGACCTCGGGCAGCACCTCAAAGTCGGCGATATAACTGAACCCCTCGCCTTCAGACGCCAGATTCGGGGTAATGGTAGGGCCAGCCGCAGGGTTGAGTTTTTCGGCCTGGACGGCCTCATAGAAACTGGACTGGATAAGGTCCGTCACCACTTCCTGACGCACACCTGAACCATAGCGCTGCCTGATGATGGATGCCGGCACTTTGCCTGGACGAAAACCGTCGATCTTGGCCTGCCGGGCCAAGTTCTGGAGCCGGCTATCCACCTGCACCTGAATTTTTTCTTCAGGCAGGTGTACCGTCATTTTTCTGCCCAGTTCCGATGTCGATTCGACAGACACTTGCATGCTATTGCCTCAACCTTAACTATGTTTGCTCGCGTGACCTGATGGCCCTAGCCATCATGAGTGATCGTGGCCGAATCAGGCGAATCGGCCGTGGTGGGTGCCGCATCCGAATGCGGTGGGTGGCTTGGTGCGAATGGAGAGACTCGAACTCTCAAGGGTTGCCCCACTGGAACCTAAATCCAGCGCGTCTACCAATTTCGCCACATTCGCATACCGATAAGCGAAAAATTATACTCTATTTTCGATTGGCTCTGCCGCCCTCTGTGCAACCGCCTGATTCCGCTCCGATGCGGGGCAAATGGCGCTCGCTCAACCTGCCGCCCCGCCAACCCAGCCCAACACAGCCGGCGACCTTCGCCGATCCCATTATATGAACCCCAACCGTCTTTTTCAGCCTGCACTGATGCGGCTCGCGCACAAGTTCGCCCTGCTGGCGTCCCCCGCGGTCTTTCTGATGGCCTGCGCCGCTGTCAGCTGTCTGGTCGCTTACCCGCTTCATTTCCTGACCGGGGATTTGCTTGGTTTTCACACACTCACCAGTCGGGGCGCCTTGGTCGCTCTGGTTCTGGGCTTGGTGGTTCTGGTGCGCCGGTGGGAAATGACGCGAACCGACTTTGGTATTGCTCCCGGCAACAGAGAATTTTTTGCGCAATTCCGCGTCGCCTTCGGCGTCGGGATTTTGATGCTGACCTGTCATTTTGGCTTGCTGATTTGGCTGGGTGCTCGCGGCATCAACATGGAAAAGCTTGAATATGCCCGATTTGTCCGAATGGCCTGGAAAGGGTTGCTGATCGGGGTCGTCGTCGGAATATTTGAGGAGACCGTCTTTCGGGGATTCTTGCTGGGCGTCTTGCAACGCCATCTTTCACCCTTGCTTGCGGTACCGGCGACGGCGCTCTATTTCAGCGCCTTGCACTTCGTGCACAGTGACATGCGGTTTGCGCCCGATCAAATCCAATGGGATTCTAGCTTTCGCTTCGCCCTGGATTCCTTCAGCAATCTTGGCCACATCGCGCTCGATTCGTTTCTGGCGCTGTTCACTGCCGGAATGTTCTTGTCCTGTGTCCGGCTTGCGTTACCTTATGGATTGGCTTGGTGCATCGGCATTCATGCCGGATGGGTATTCGTCATCAAGACGCTTAAGCCGTTTACTTACGGCAATCGCCAGTCCGAATGGTTTGCTGTGATTAGCCCCTTCGATGGGGTCATCGGTTATTTGTCCGCCGCCTGGATCACGGTTCTGATCCTGGCGCTGACGATACGGCAAGTGCGACAGTCCGATCTGCCCCCCGTCCGATGACAACCGGCTCGCCTGACGCCGGCGAGGGCGTCATCAAGTTCAGGCTCTCGTTTCGTCCGGCACCACCGCCCCGATGTAGCGGCCTGTCGCAACTGGAAGGCTGGCGCCGACTCTTTTTCCGACTGGGATTGATTGGCCGAAGCCCAGAGCGCTATGGCGGCTTGGCCTACGGCAACGTGAGCCTTAGAACCGGGGACCGGCGGTTTCTCGTTAGTGGCACCCAAACGGGTGGTCTGCCCTGCTTGACCGAAGCCGAATACGCCCAGGTCGAAACGTGGGATTTGGCAACCAACCATATCTGGGCAGCGGGTGCTATACGCCCTTCATCCGAGGCGCTGAGTCACGCTGCGCTTTTCCAGGCCGACCGCGCAATCGGCAGCGTCATCCACGTCCATTGCCCGGAACTGTGGCTTGCGGCCGTACAGGGACGTCCGGAAATTCCCGTCACCCCGCCAGAATTGGCATACGGAACTGCCGAACTTGCAACCGCCTTGCAGGGCCTAGTGGAACAAGCCCCCGTTGCGGTCATTTGCATGGGTGGGCACCAGGATGGGCTGCTGGCCTATGGCGCAACACCGGACGCTGCTGCCAGCGAACTGTTGCGCCTGTTAGCCACCGCCTTCGCTGCTGCACCGTGCTGAAACCGGCCTTGTCACTCCGTTAAGGTGGGCGTATCGTGCCACGGCGCGACGGTTTTGAAACGGCGAGCACTCCGCAGAGTATCACCGTCCGCGCCAGGCACGTCCTTACTATCCAGCCTATCGCCGACACAGACCGGCTTCGCTGCCGGTGCTACCAGGGCTAATTGCGGCGCTCGCGTTGGGACATCACAACCACTTCGTACGGAGGGCAGACCATGAACTTGTTGACCAAGAATGTCGGAGTCAAAGACAAAATGGCCCGCATCGGAATCGGCGGACTCCTGATCCTGCTGACCGCGACCGGCAGCATCGGCCCTTGGGGATTGATCGGATTGCTGCCGCTGATCACCGGACTGATGGGCACCTGCCCCGCTTACACATTGCTCGGGATACACACCGGCGACAAGTCAGAATCCGCTGCTGGCTGACGCTCGATCCTTCCGCCTACTGCTGCGGTTGCCCGGCCGAACTGCTCGGACAACCGCAGCACCCCGCTGCCGCCGATCGCGGGAATCCCCGATACCGGCGCTCGCCCACCCCGTCCTTTTACAGACCCAGGGCTGGCACCCTATACTAGCCGCCTCCGCACGATTGCGCCGATAGCCAGTATTTTCGGCACCTTGAGAGCGATTTTCATCCATTGAGGACGGCCCTGGCCGACGTTCGCGTTCCTCATCTCCATTTCCGATCACAAGCCCTACAGCTTTCATTCTTGATGAATCACAAAGTTCGGATGGTCGTCCTGTTCGTGCTGGCCATTAGTTCCGCAGCCCGCGCCGACGAAGACCTGCAGGTACCGCACATGGATCCGTTGACGCGCGACCCGGCGTTGACTCTGCGTGAGGTGGTAGACGCGACGTTTCGGCAATACCCGCAAGGCAGCCTGATCGCTGCACTGGACGAGGAAGCCAAGGCCCTCCACCGCCGCAGTGATAGCCTGGTGGCCGGCTACCCCATGATCTACCTGCAATGGATCGACGACCGGGTCATGAACGACCGTGGCGAAGTGCAAATTCAGACCGGCTATCAGGTTCCCTTCTGGATGTGGAACCAGCGATCCGCGAGCCGCTCGGTTGCCGAGGATGCCGATAAAGCGACCAGCAGCTTCGCGGCAGCCGTCAAACACGAAGTGGCCGGTCTGGTGCGCGATGCCCTGTGGAACCTGGAACTGGTTCAGAACCGGAGAGAAATGGCCCAACA
>VEPB01000207.1 GCA_012026715.1 Methylococcaceae bacterium
AGGTGGCGGTGACTGCCGATACGGTGGAGCGGGCGGTCGATACCATCATCAAATCCGCGAACACCGGCAAGATCGGCGACGGCAAGATCTTCATCAGCGCGCTGGAACAAGTCATCCGCATCCGCACCGGAGAAACCGGCGAGCAGGCGATCTGATCCTATCCCGCCGTGCGGTTACCCGCCAGTCGACGGAACGGTCGGCGGGCTGTCGTGTTCACGGCAAATCTTGCCGCTATCCAACTCCGAAAGATCTTCCCCGGTCAAACGACAGTGTCGGCTGCCATCGGCCCGCAAGGCATGATGGCGGCAGTTTTTGCAGACCCCGAAACTGCGTAACCGATTCGCGTGCTGAAGGGCGGTCAACATGGCCGTGAGCGCTTGCAGCAGCGCCTCCTGATCCATGCCACTCAGTTCCCCCGCCGCCTGTCTCAGTACCTTGGGAGGGATGCACTCCGCGACAACCCGCCGACCGGCGTCGGTCAATTCCAAATGAACAACGCGGCGGTCCTTCTGATCCGGATGCTTTTCGATCAACCCTGAATTTTCCAGCACTGCGAGGGTCTGCGAAACGGTACCCTTGGTCAGCCCCAGGAATTCGGCGACCGCCACCGGTGAATTGCTATAGCGATTGCAGCGGTACAGATAGTTCAGCGCCTCCAGTTGCACCGGCTGCAGCCCCAGGCTGATGCCCCCCTTGCGGATATCAGTTCGCAGCAGATTGGAAATCCGCTCGAGATACTCGTAAATTTCTGTTGTTTTCATGGGGTTAATATATTTGATCGGCAACCGCTTGACAACTGCGACAGAGCCGGCAAGGACCAACTGCGATCTGCCCGGCTACCGCACCGTGTCGGATTGCCGTCGAATTGCCGCCCCTCCGGCTGACTTTTGCCGGAGGTATCGGCCGAGCCATTGATTTCTTTAGCGCCTCAGAGCGGCCCGGAATGTGCATTATGGAAAACAAAACCATCGTACCGTCGGGAGTCCGTCATGAAGCGCCATCTCCAATAACTGCCACACATCCTGATCGCCATCCTGGTTTGTTCGCTGATCCTCTATTTCGATCCGGCCGGACTGGTATTCAACATTCCGGGCATCCTGATCGTGGTGGTCGGCACCCTGGCAGCCACCATGCTGGGCCAGTCGCCCCGCGGCGTCCTCGAACTGCTCAAGCAACTCCCTGAAAAGCTGAAAACTCGATCTGAAATCAACGAAGTCGACATGGCCTTGTTCGTCAAGGTCGCGGACTTTTTCCGCCTCGGCAACATCCGTTATGCGGAACTCGGAGCACGCCGCATCACCACCCCTCTGCTCCGCAGCGGCGCCCAGATGGTACTCGACCGCACCCCCAGCGCCGACATCCAGCGTACCCTGCAATGGAAAATCGGCGCACAGCGCGAACGGGATAATGCCGAAATTCAGATTTTCCGCACAATGATGACCCTGGCACCGGCTTTCGGCATGCTCGGCACCCTGTTCGGCCTCATCAGCATGCTCTACGGCCTGGACGCCCGCACCATGGAACACATCGGCGAAGCCATGGGCTTCGCCATGCTTACCACGGTCTATGGCCTGTTGGCCGCCAATCTGCTGCTCAAGCCCGTCATCCTCCGGCTCGAAAACAACTCTCGCAAGCGGCTGGCCTGGATGGTGGTACAGGCCGAAGCGGTGGCGATGATGGAGGAAAAATGCCATGCCCAGGTCATCCAGGACAGCCTGCTGGCGTTCATGGACAGCCCGGAAGTCGGCATCAACCGCAGCGAAATTGAATTATCCGCGGTCCACTCCTCCTGACGGATTACCGACATGTTCGCCACCCGCAGCCGCACACCTCCGACCAAACCTTCACGCCCCGCCCGGCGGCCCCAAAAACCCGACCCCTGGGAAATAGCCGGCGGCGAGAAACCTCATGAACAAGGGCCCTGGCTGCTTAGCTACCTGGACGTCATGACCCTGCTGTTCAGCTTCTTCGTCATGCTGTTTGCCTACGAAAAAGCGATGAACGCCAACCTGGTCAAACAGGCGGCGGCAAGCCAAGCGGCGACCGTCAAGTTGGCACAGACCATCGACACCTCCACCACCACGTCTCCGCCGACGGATACAGCCATCAGCGCAATGAAAGACCAGGCAAAGGTTTATGAAATTGCGCGCGCCGTCGGAAACCATCCGATCCCGGACGAAACCCAGCGGAGGGAACGGGCCATGCAGTTGCAGCCGGCGCTCGACGCGCTGGCCCACATCGGGCACTCCATGGTGCCGGAGGCGATGGCAACGGAACAGGTGGCGGCGCAGCTGTCGACCGTGCTGAAAGACGAAACCGCCCGACGCCAGATCGACATTCAGCGTTCGGCAGAAGCGGTACGCATGGAAGTCGATGAATCCATCCTGTTCGATTCGGCCAGCGCTTCGCTGCGTCCCGAGGGCATCGTCTTGCTGCAACGGTTGGCGCCGGTGCTGACGCAACAGCAAGGAACAGTGTCAGTCGAAGGCCACACCGACCCCTCGCCCATCAGCACCGCGCAGTTCCCCTCCAACTGGGAGTTGTCGGCGGCGCGAGCCTCCGCCGTCACCCGATTTCTGGTCAACAAGGGCCTGCCGGCCGGGCGGCTCCGGGCGGTGGGCATGGCCGACACCCATCCACGCGATTCCAACGCCACCCCGGAAGGACGAGCGCGCAACCGTCGGGTTTCCGTCGTGCTGTTTACCCAGCGGGCGGCCGGCTGAGACGAAACAATCGGGCGGCCGTTCAGTTCACCGGGAGCTTGCGGGAAATTTCCTCGGCCTTGGGAAAATCCGCGCCCACGCTGACGATAAAGCTGGTCACTTCCTCGATGTTCAGTTCTGACTTCAGCACCCTGGACGAATGAACGACCACGGTGAATCCCGAGGTGGGATTGGGTGAGGTCGGCACGAACAGCACGTACCAATCGCCCGACCGGTTGGTCACGTAGGCCGGCACCCAGATGCCCTCCTTGGGGTATTCGATGTACACCACTTCCCGCTTGGCGCCGCTGTCGCTGGCCCGAAACATCCCGATGACCTTCTTGGTGACTCGATAGATGGTACTGAGGAAGGGGATCTTGGCCATGAGCAGGTCCACCGTGGAGATGACGATGGATTGGCTGCGCTTGACGATGGTGTAGCCGATGTAGGTCAGCGCCGCCAGCACCGCGGCGAACAGCACGAAGGTGAAGGCATAGCTGTCGACATAGCCGTACACGCTAAAAAACAGATCGGCCAGCATGCGCTTCATCACCAGCACGACCTGGATGACGATCACGATGGGCACGACGGCCAGCACGCCGATCAGAAAGTATTCGGAAATTTGCTTCAGCGGTTTGTACATGGGATCCCCCTATCGGTAAGCGGCGGCCGTCTCAGCGGTCCAGCTGCAGTTCGTTGGCGTCGTCGGAGCGATGCTGCTTGGGTGCTTCGACGCGCTCCTTGGGCTTCAGGGTCAACTTGGCGATGCCCGTCATCCCCCCCATGAACAGCAGGATGCTGATGGTCGAGACGGCGATGCGGTTGGGTTCCTTCATCCAAAAACATATCCACTTCGGCTTGATCAGACCGACGACGAGGATCAGCAGGGATGCGACGACCATCGATTTCAAAAACAGCAACATGGCGAACCTCAGTGAGACAAGGGGTCAAGGACCATCCGGGGATGGCGGATTAAACACCAAAACCAGGGCCTGGACCAGCGGTTGCGTACGGCCGGGACGAACCCGGATCAGAGGCGAGGCGCCAGCATCGAGACCGCAAGCCGCGCCAGCTTGGCGCTGCCGTCGCCGGTACCGAGGATCTCCGCCACCCCCTGAAGGTCCGACTTCATGGCCCCGGCATATTCGGGCTGCTCCAGGATGCGGCCGACCTCGCCGGCGATGTTAACGGCACTGGAATCCTGCTGAATGAACTCGCGCACGATGGACCGCCCGGCAAGAATGTTGGGCAGACCGATGAAGGGAATGTTGATGAGTAGCCGGCCCAGCCAGTATGTGAGCGGCGCCACCTTGTAGATGATGGCCATGGGTACGCCGGCCAGGGCGACTTCCAACGTGGCGGTACCGGACACAGTGATCACGGCGTCACAGCAATTCACTAAATCCCGATTGCGGCCCTTGACCACCTTCACCGAAGTCTGCATGTCCCGCAGGCATGCGGCGAGCAACCCGTCGTCCACCGAAGGCGCCTGACTGAGGACGAACTGGGCGTCGGGAAAACGCTGCGCCAGCAAGGTCACGCTCTTCAGCATCACCGGCAGCAACCGTTTGATCTCGTTGGCGCGGCTGCCCGGCAGCAGGCCAATCGTCGGCGAGTCCGGCGCCAATCCGAACTCCGCGGCGAGAGTGGCACGATCGCCGCTGGCTGAACTGCCGGCGAGGGGATGCCCCACATAGGTCACTGGGATGCCGTAAGTCTCATAGAACGGCACCTCGAAGGGGAAGATCACAGCCATGTGGTCGACCACCTTGCCGTACTGCTTGACCCGCCCAGGCCGCCAGGCCCAGAACTGCGGGCTGACATAGAACAGCACCTTGACCCCCAATTTTTTGGCGGCCTTGGCCAGATGGAAGTTGAACTCCTTGTAGTCGACGCAGATCAGCAAATCGGGCCGCTCATCCCGCAGCAACTGCTTCATGAGATTCAGCGCCCGGCGAATCTCTCCATAATGCTTGATCACCTCGATCGCCCCGATCACCGCGATGCCGGTGGAATCGTAACGCAGGTCGACACCGGCCTCGCGCATGTGGATGCCCCCCATGCCGATGCCTTTCAAGCTGGGCAGCAGGGAACGGAGTTCGCGGAACAGGTTGGCGGCGTGCAAGTCGCCGGATGCCTCTCCGGCAACCAGCATCACCTTCGGCGCATCAGCCACGGAACACGCCGCGGATCACGTCCACCACCCGCTCAATCTGCTCGTCGCTGAGCTCGGGGAACATCGGCAGCGACAGGCAGCGGCGGGCGATGTCCTCGGTCACCGGCAGGTCCACCCCGGCGCAATCGGCGAGGAAAACCTTTTGCCGGTGCAGCGGCACCGGATAGTACACCGCACAGGCGATGCCGGCCGACGCCAGCGCCTGCAGGATGTCGTCGCGGCGATCGCTGAGCAGCGTGTACTGGTGATAGACATGGGCGCCGATACCGTCTTCCTTGGCTGCCTGAAGCGGCAGTTCCGCCAGCAGTTCGCTGTAGCGATGGGCGGCGCGACGGCGGCCGGCGTTGAATTCCTCGATATGGCGCAGCTTGACCCGCAGGACCGCCGCCTGCATCTCGTCGAGCCGGCTGTTGTAGCCCACCACGTCGTGGTAATAGCGCACCTCCGAGCCGTGGTTGCGCAGCACCTTGATCTGCTGCGCCAGCTCATCGCTGTCGGTGGCCACCAGGCCGCCGTCGCCGTAACAGCCCAGATTCTTGCTGGGAAAGAAACTGAACCCGGCCGCCACCCCGAAGGAACCGGTCTGCTTGCCGCCAATGGAGGCCCCGAAGGACTGGGCGCAGTCTTCGATGATCTTCAGGCCATGGCGGTCGGCGACGGCTTGAAGCCCTGCCATGTCGCAGGGCTGGCCAAACAAATGCACCGGCATGATGGCGCGGGTGCGGGCGGTGATGGCCCGCTCCACCAACTCGGGGCGCAGGTTGAAGCTGTCCGGATCGATATCCACGAACACCGGCCTGGCCCCCACGTAACGGATGGCCTCGGCCGTGGCGATGAAGGTGAAGGCCGAGGTGATGACCTCGTCGCCCTCGCCGATGCCAGCCGCCCGCAAGGCCAGGTGGAGGGCGTCGGTGCCGGAGGCACAGCCGATGGCGTGCTTCACCCCGAGATAGGCGGCCGCCTCCTTCTCGAAGGCCTGGACGTTGGGGCCCAGCACGAAGGCACAACTTTCCAGCACCTCCGCCAGGGCCTGGTCGATTTCCGGCTTGAGCCGGTGGTACTGGGTCTTCAGGTCAACCATGGGGATCATGGCGGGCGTTCTCCTAGGATTTCAACAAATCGGTGATGGCGGTGGCCGTTGCCAACGCCCGGCGGCCGGCGCTGCCGGGCACCAGGGGTTCGGTACCGGCGCGGATGCAGTCGACGAAGTGGCAGATCTCCGCCATCAGGGCATCGCCGTTCTCGAAGACGGATTCCTCGCTGAGGATCTCAGGCACCCCCGGGAACATCTCCTTTTGGCCCTTGTAGTGCCTGGCCAACACCCGGTTCTGGAAGTCCACCGAGATGTAACAGTTGGGCATGAACAGCCGCATCTTGCGCTCCAGCTTGAGGCTGACCCGGCTGGCGGTGACGTTGGCGACGCAGCCGCTCTTGAACTGGAGGCGGGCGTTGGCGATATCGGTGTCGGCGGTGAGCACGGTGACGCCCTTGGCGTCGATACGCTCCACCTCCGAATCCACCATGTCCAGGATGATGTCGATATCGTGGATCATCAGGTCCAGCACGACGCTGACGTCGTTGGCGCGGGGATTGAAGGGGGCCAGCCGATGGGATTCGATGAACAGCGGCTTTTCGTGGGTCAGGTCCAGCCCCAGGATGGCGGCGTTGAAACGCTCCAGATGGCCCACCATCAGGATGCGGCCCCGCTCCCTGGCGATGCCGATCAGCTCGTCGGCCTCCTCCACCGTGACCGTCATGGGCTTTTCCACCAGCACGTGGGCGCCGGCGGCGAGAAAGTCGCGCGCCAATGGGAAATGGAGGGTGGTCGGCACCACGATGCTGACCGCGTCGACCTTTCCCAACAGTGCCCGGTAGTCCGTCAGCGGCTGGCAATCGTTCTTGGCGGCGACGGCCGCCGCGGCTTCCGGATTGGCATCCACCACCGCCACCAGCTCGCAGTCCGGCAGGGAAGCGTATTTTTCCGCGTGGAACTTGCCGAGGTAGCCGCCCCCGACCACCGCGCACTTCAGTCTGCTCATGGCCGCCCCCTCAGTCTGCTTCGCGGTGAATGTCGACGAAGGGCAGGATGCCGCGCTTGCTGCCCGCCGCCAGCCAGGACCTGACATAGTCCAGTTCCGGCGTGTCCGGCAACCCCTCCAGCCCGCGCTGCCCCTTGGGCCGGCGCCTCGCCGCCGAGCCCGCCTTGAGCCGCTCGCCGTCGATGCCGGCGCGGCGCAGGCCGATGAGATTGCGCCGGTAATGCTTGCCGGGCCGTCCTCCCACCATCAAGTAGGGCAGCACGTCCTTGTTGATGACGGCCAAGCCCTGCAACCTGGCGTAGCTGCC
>VEPB01000369.1 GCA_012026715.1 Methylococcaceae bacterium
CATGGAGGGCCCGTTTGAATTCGGCTAGGTTCAGATAGGTTTCCATCCGTAAGCTTCGGTCCTCAGGGTTGGGGCGGCAGTTTGTCGAACTTGGGCAGGGCCGGGTCCATGTGGTCCCAGGGCTGGGCGCTGGCGACGTAGATGTCCATGGTGGGCTTGAACGCAGCCGGATCATCCAGGCTGCCGGCGCGGAGGGCGGTGAGTCCCGACATCAGTTCCACCTGGCCGCACAGCTGGGAGCCGCAGATGGGGCAAAACCCCCGGCTGACGCTATGGCCGCTATCGCCTTTGACCGCGTGGAATTTCAGCTCGCCGGTGACGGTTAGGCTGTCGGTGGGGACGAACAGGGTAGGGGCGTACCCCGAGCCGGTAGCGCGCTGGCAGTCGCGGCAGTGGCAGTTGGCGGTGATGAGGGGTTCGACCGAGCTTTGGTAGCGGACGGCGCCGCACAGGCAGCCGCCGGAAATGGGTGTGGTCATCCTGGAACTCCTTGTGGTCCGAAAAAGGGGTATGTAGGGTGGGTTACGGCGCGCATCAGGGGAAACCGGGTTGGCCGAGGGATTCCGATGCGCACCTTACCCACCCTACGATTTATTCCTTCGCGCCGGCTTCGATCAACAGCTTCTCGATGTCGGCGTGGCCGCGGGTGCGGGCGAACTGCAAGGAATTGGAGGTGGCCTTGGCGCCTTTCGACAGCAGGAATTTCACCATCTCCAGCTTGCCGCGACCGGCCGCCAGGCCGATGGCGGCGCCACCGCCGGCGTTGACATCCATGCCGCCGTCCAGGAACAGTTGCGCCGCGGTCATGTCGCCGTTGCCGGCGGCTTTGGCGAATTCCTGTTCGGTGTATTCCACGCCCATCTGCTTCAGGTCGGTGCGGGCCTTGACGGGGTCGGCGGCGAAGGATGCGGTCATGGTCAGTGCTCCTGCGAGGAAGAAGATGGAAACCACGCGGTTCGGGAAGTTCATGGCGATATTTCCTTTTAAGTCCGGTTGGCATGATCCGGCGGCCGGCCGCCGGGGCTGGGCGAGAGTCTAGCAGCCGGTTGCCGCTCGCGTTTTAGCGGTCGCCCCGTCCATGGCCGCTGGATCTCGGCATTCCCTGCCGAGATGACGGCCTGCGTCGCTCGCAGCGCCAGGCCTACGGGACAGCAATTTGCGCTCGAATCGGTCGCCGGGCGGATCAATACGCCTTCGCCCACACCACCCGGGTCGGGCTGGGATTGCCGGTGAAGGGGCAGGTGCCGGACTCGGTGGCCTGCTGGGGGATGCAGCGGATGGTGACGGACAGGTCGTTCTTGATCTGTTCCTCCAGTTCCACACTGCCACCGAAGTGGGTCATGGCGAAGCCGCCGTGGATGGGCGGCGGCAGGTTGGGGTCGCTGCGCTCGGCGGTGAAGTAGGCGTAAAACTCGTCGCGGCTGTCGATCTGGCGGGTGTGGGCGGCGCGGAACTCCAGGGCGCGCTGGAACAGGGTGTCCTGGATGGACTGCAGCAGCTGCCCGATGGTGGCGACGAATTCACTCCGGGCGATGCTGGTCTTGTCCTTCGGGGTGCGGTCGCGGCGGCCGACGAACAGCGCGTCCTTCTCCATGTCGCGGGGTCCCACTTCCACCCGCAGCGGCACGCCCTTCTTGATCCAGCTCCACACCTTTTCGCCGCCGCGTTCGTCGCGACGGTCCACGGTCACGCTCACCGGCCGGCCGGCGTAATGCTGGCCGCGCAGTTCGGCGGCCACGCTTTCGCAGTAGTCCAGCACCTTGGCGCGTTCCTCGTCGTTGCGGTAGATGGGCAGGATGACCACCTGGACGGGGGCGAGCTTGGGCGGGAGCACCAGGCCGTCGTCGTCGGAGTGGGTCATCAGCATGCCGCCGATGAGGCGGGTGGAGACGCCCCAGCTGGTGGTCCAGGCGTGCTCGCGCTGGCCGGTGTGGTCGAGGAATTCGATGCCGCTGGCCTTGGCGAAATTCTGCCCGAGGAAGTGGCTGGTGCCGGCCTGCAGCGCCTTGCGGTCCTGCATCATGGCCTCGATGCAGTAGGTTTGCACCGCGCCGGGGAAGCGCTCGCCGGCGGTCTTCTCGCCCTTGATCACCGGCATCGCCATCCAGTTTTCGGCGAAGTCGGCGTAGACGTCCAGCATCTTCAGGGTTTCCTCTTCCGCTTCGGCACGGGTGGCGTGGGCGGTGTGGCCTTCCTGCCAGAGGAATTCGGCGGTGCGGAGAAACATGCGGGTACGCATCTCCCAGCGGACCACGTTGGCCCATTGGTTGATGAGGAGGGGCAGGTCGCGGTAGCTCTGCACCCAGCGCGAGAAGGCGTCGCCGATGATGGTTTCCGAGGTGGGGCGGACGATCAGGGGCTCTTCCAGTTCGCCGGTGGGCACCAGCTTGCCATCGGCGTTCAGCTCCAGCCGGTGATGGGTGACCACCGCGCATTCCTTGGCGAAGCCTTCCACGTGGGCCGCTTCCTTCTGCAGGAAGGACAGCGGGATGAACAACGGGAAATAGGCGTTCTGATGCCCGGTGGCCTTGAACATGTCGTCCAGCACCCGCTGCATGTTCTCCCACAGCGCATAGCCCCATGGCTTGATCACCATGCAGCCGCGCACCGCCGAGGTCTCGGCCAGGTCGGCGACGCGGATGACTTGCTGGTACCACTCGGCGTAGTTTTCGTCCCGGGTGGGGGTGACGGCGGTCTTGGGCTTGTTGGCGGGCGTGTTCATCGGCGTGGGATCGGACTTCCAAAAAGGGCAGATTCTAACCCGGATCGTCCGTCTCAAGACGGTGCTCTCCATAGGCCCACGGATGGCGCGGCAAAATGGCTGGAACAGGATGGCACTTCAACGGAGTAAGTCCGGTTTTCCTCATTCAGTGCCGCTGTTAGACTGCCCCCCCGGCGGCGCCGGATACCGGTGCCATTCGCTAAAACAATATGTTTGGGGGATTACATGAGTAGTACTGGTGTTACGGACGCACGGGCGGCAGTGGAAGTGAGCCGCTGGCCCGGCGAAAGGCTGTTCTTCGTGTTGTTGCTGCTGTTCGCGCTGATCATCTGGGCGGCCCTGGTGGTTTCCATCTTCGGGATCGTCTATGCCCTGATGTTGGGGGTGTTCTTCTTCTTCGGGCACCTGATCTTCATCACTCATTTGCGCGGCAATGCCGTGCGGCTCGGTCCCGATCAATTTCCCGAGCTTTACCAAAGGGTATTGCGGCTGTCCGCCAAAGTCGGGCTCAAGGAAGCGCCGGAAGCGTATCTGATGGAGTCGGGGGGCTCCCTCAATGCGCTGGCCACGAAGTTCCTGGGCCGCAAGTTCATCGTGCTGTTCTCTGATCTGGTGGAAGCCTGCGGCGACAACGAAGACGCCCTGGATTTCATCGTCGGCCACGAACTGGGCCATCTGCACGCCGGCCATCTCCGCTGGCGCTGGTTGCTGCTGCCGGGTTACTTCGTCCCGTTCCTGGGCACCGCCTATTCCCGCTGTTGCGAGTACACCTGCGATCGCTATGGCTTCGCGGTGAGCCAGAACCGCACCAAGGCCCTCGATGGCCTGTGCATCCTGGCGGCGGGTGGCGCGCTCGGCGCCAAAGTCAACCGTAACGCCCTGTCGGCCCAGCGCCAGGAGTTGAACGGGCCCATGATGAAGCTGGGTGAATGGCTCTCCACTCATCCGCCTATCACCAAGCGGCTGGATGCGCTGAATCCGGAACTGGCTCCGCTGCAGATCAGCGGCATTCCGGCAGCGGCCGGCGCCCTGCTGTTCCTGGTGGCGCTGTTCGTGCTGCCCATCGTCGGAGGTATTTCGGCTTTCGCCTACATCAAGCCTTACCTCGGCGCGATGGGGGGGGCTCCCGGCCTGGGTGGCGGCAGCCAGTTGCCTGATCTGTCGGGCCTGCCGGATACCTCCTCCGAGATTCCGGCAGCCGATGCCGCGGTGGCTGCCGCCGCTTCGGCTCAGCCGGCAGAGCAGCAAGCCGAGGAGGTGGACGTGGATCCACGCCGTACCCAGGTCGATACCGATATCATGGCGTTGGCCGCCCTGGTCGACGAGACCAAGGCTGCGGGAGGCGCCTTGCCCAAGGATCAGGCCGCGCTTTACAAGCTGTGGACCAAGAAGCGGCCGGGCGAGGCCGCGCCCGCCGATCCCTACAGCGGCGGACGCTACCGCTTTCAACTGGACGGCAAGACCGAGTACATGATCTGGAGCACCGGCCCGGATGCCGCCGACCAGTCCGACGATTTGTATTTTGCTTCCAAGGACCGCGTCGCCGATTCGGAGACTGCATCAGACGAAGCGGTGCAGTGACCTGAGGGAAAGCGCCGGTCAATCCCCCGCGGATCGATCGGCGCTTTGTCGCTCAGTCACGGTCGTCGGTTTCTGTTTTCCAAACCGGGGGCAATTGGGAGAACGTAATGAAAGACAAACCACCCGCGTGGTACCGCATCCAACTTTCGCCGGACGAATGCGCCGGTGGCGAGTTGGCCGTTCTCGTGGGGGCGTTCCGCGAGGTGTTCGTGGCCCGCAACGGACCCCTGGGGATGGCGCTGTTCGGCAGTTTCGCCGAGGACGGCTATCGGGTCTACGTGACGCCGGCCGCGGTGCGCTACGTGCGGCCGCTGCTGGAGGCCTATTCCGCCCAGCCGGCCGAACCCCGCAGCCTCAGGGCGCTGGATTTTCTGAGCGGGGACGAGACCGGCGGTTCGCTTTTGATGTGTTGAGGAACACAAGATGAGAACGACCCTGAGATGGTGTGGGCCGCTGCTGGCGGCATTGTCCTTGGGCGCCGGTGGAGTCCGGGCCGAGGAGGTGGGCTGCGTCACCACGACCTGGAAGCTGATCGGCGCCAATCACAAGATCTGCGTCGATGCCTTCGACGATCCCAAGGTGGCGGGGGTGACCTGCCATGTCAGCCAGGCCCGCACCGGCGGCATCGCCGGAGGACTGGGGCTGGCGGAAGACCCGTCCCAGTTCTCCCTGGCCTGCCGGCAGACCGGCCCCATCAGCCTGCCGGCCAATCTGCCGGAAAACGATACGGTGTTCGCCGAGGATACCTCGCTGCTGTTCAAGACCACCAAGGTGGTCCGGATGCTGGACCGCAAGCACAACACCCTGGTCTACCTGGCGATCAGCCGCAGGATCATCGAAGGCGCGCCGGCCAACAGCGTGTCCACGGTGCCCATCATGCCCTGGGGCGGGAAGTGAGCGAGAGCCCCCCCGGCACCCGGGACCGCGGATCATCCCCTCGTTCCGGGGGGGCTCTCGCTCATCCGACCCTTTGGGCCACCTTCTCCCAAGGGGAGAAGGGAACAGGCGGCGACTGTGAGCCGCAAACCCCTGCCAGGACGGAGCGATCCGGATTCAACGGTGTTCTCATCGTCGGTTGCGGCGATGTGGGCCGGCGGGTGGCGCGGCTGGAGCAGGAGGGCGGTCTGGCGGTGACGGCGCTGGCGCGCAGCGAGGATTCGGCCCGCCAGCTCCAGCGCTTGGCCATTGCTCCGCTCCGCGGCGACCTCGACGATCCGGGTTCACTTTCCCGTTTGACCGTTCAGGGGCAGATCCTCCATTACCTCGCCCCGCCGCCGGGGGAGGGGGAAGGCGATCCCCGCATCGGGTGCCTGCTGGCGCGGCTGCGGGCCGGCAATCTGCCTGCGGTCGTGGTCTACATCAGCACCAGCGGGGTTTACGGCGACTGCGGCGGTGCCTGGATCGACGAGGACCAGCCCCTCGATCCCCAGACCGACCGCGCCCGGCGCCGGGTGGCGGCGGAACGGGCGCTGCAGGCCTGGTCGGCGGACACCGGCGTGCCCGTCGTGGTGCTGCGGGTGCCCGGCATCTACGGCCCCGGCCGGCTGCCCATCGACCGCGTGAGCGCCGGCCGGCCACTGTTACGTGAGGATCAATCGCCCTATTCCAACCGGATACATGCCGACGATCTGGCCGCCGCCTGTTTTCTCGCGGCGCGGCGGGGCAGGGCGGGGGCTGCCTACAACGTCAGCGATGGCAACCCCACCACCATGACCGACTACTTCAACCGGGTGGCCGATCACGCCGGCCTGCCGCGCCCGCCCCAGATCGGCCTGGACGAGGCGCGCCGGGTACTTCCTCCGGCCTTCCTGTCTTTCCTGGAAGAATCCAAGCGGCTCGACAATCGGCGCATGCTCGCCGATCTGCGTCTGACCCTCCGCTATCCCGACCTCGATCTGGGACTGCCGGCCTGTCTGGCCGGGTAATGCACGGACTGTTTCCTGATCCGCTCCCTTGGCCTGCTTCTGCGCCTCAGAGGGCGATGGTAGACTGAATATCCATACTAACGGGCTAGGTAATAGTCCGCGTTCCGTCGTTATGCGATCACCCAATCAAAGGAGTCTTCGATGAGTCACGAACTGCCCGCTCTGCCGTACGCCAAGAATGCCCTGGAACCCCACATCTCCGCGGAAACGCTGGAATTCCACTACGGCAAGCACCACCAGACCTATGTGACCAACCTGAACAATCTGATTCCGGGTACCGAGTTCGAGAGCCTGTCCCTGGAAGACATCGTCAAGAAGTCATCAGGCGGCATCTTCAACAACGCCGCTCAGGTGTGGAACCACACCTTCTACTGGAGCAGCCTGTCCCCCAATGGCGGTGGTGCGCCCACCGGCGCCCTGGCCGAGGCCATCGAGAAGAGCTTCGGTTCCTTCGACAAGTTCAAGGAAGAGTTCACCAAGTGCGCCGTGACCACCTTCGGTTCCGGCTGGGCCTGGCTGGTGAAGAATGCCGACGGCAGCCTCGCCCTGGTCAGCACCAGCAATGCCGCCACCCCGCTGACCACCGGTCAGACTCCGTTGCTGACCTGCGACGTCTGGGAGCACGCCTACTACATCGACTATCGCAACGTCCGGCCCAAGTACCTGGAAGCCTTCTGGAGCCTGGTCAACTGGGAGTTCGCCGCGGCCAATTTCGCGGGCTAGCGGTGGTCCGCCGGGCCGGCCGGTTTGCCATCGGCCCGGCGGGAACCGGAGTCGCGGAGGCAATGCCCTATAATCGGGTTTCACCGTTTTCAAGAGCACTGCCGCCATGATCCGATCGTTCCCCTTTACCGTCTTGCTGCTGTCCCTCACCGCCTGCGTCGCAGTGGCCGAGGACAGTCCCTGGGACCAGCCCACACCTGCGCTGGCCAAGCCGCAGGAGATGACGGTTTATCGCAGCCCCACCTGCGGCTGCTGCAAGAAATGGATGTCGCACATGGAAAAGCAGGGCTTCGTCCTGAAGGACGTGCCGTCGGAAGACATGGAGGCCGTCAAGGCCAAGCTGGGGGTGCCGGATTACCTGGCGTCCTGCCATACCGCCGTGGTGGACGGTTACCTGGTGGAAGGCCATGTGCCGGCGGGGGATGTGAAGCAGCTCCTCACCGGCAAGAAAACATCCGCCCTGGGATTGGCCGTGCCGGGCATGCCGGCAGGTACTCCGGGCATGGAGATGGGCGGGAAAAAGGACAAGTTTTCCGTCATCGTCTTCGACAAGCAAGGCAATGCCGATCAGTTCCACGAATACGCCAAGTACTGATCGGGAGCCCGACCATGGGACTACAGGTATTGGCCGGAGACATCGGGGGCACCAAGACCAAGCTGGCGGTGTTCCAGGTGAGCGCCGACGGCTTGCACGTCACCGCCGAGCAGGTTTTCGAGAGCCGGGCCTATCCGCGGTTTGCCGAACTGATCGAGGAATTTCTGGAGGCCCACGGGTGTGACCTGGCCGCCGCCTGCCTGGGGGTGGCGGGTCCGGTGCGCGACGGCCGCTGTGCCACCACCAATCTGCCCTGGGAGGTGGATTCCGGCGCCCTGGCCAAGTTGCTGGGGGTTTACCGGGCGGAGCTGCTCAACGATTTGCAGGCCATGGCGCTGGGCATGCTGCAACTGGAGGCTGGAGAGTTCGTGGAGTTGAACCCCGGCCACCTCCACCGCGAGGGCAACCGTGCGGTGATTGCTGCCGGCACCGGATGCGGCGAGGCGCTCCTGTACTGGGATGGGCGCGGTTACCATGCCATTGCCACCGAGGGTGGACACGGCGATTTCGCGCCCAACAGTCCGGAGCAGGACGCGTTGCTGGCATTTTTGCGGGACCAGTTCGGTGGCCATGTCAGCTACGAGCGGCTGTTGTCGGGACCTGGGCTTTACAACATCTACCGGTTTTTGCGCGAGCGGGAGCCCGGTAGCGAGTCGCCGGAGTTCGCGGCGGGATTGGAGCAGGGCATCGATCCCGGCCGGCTGATCGGCGAATTTGCCGATCAACGGGAAGACGGACTTTGCCGGAGGGCTTTGCGGCTGTTTGCCAGTGTCTACGGCGCCGAAGCAGGCAACCTGGCCTTGAGGGGCCTGGCGGTCGGCGGAATCTTCGTGGGCGGCGGAATTGCCCCCAAGGTTCTGCGTTACCTGCAGGAAGGCGGCTTTCTCGCGGCATTCTGCGACAAGGGCCGATTTGGGCCGCTGTTGAAGGGCATTTCGGTGAAGGTCGCCACCAACCCGGACGTGGGGTTGCTGGGGGCAGCCGGCAGGGCGAGGCAGTTGGCGTTGGTGTGACGGGGTGGCCACCGTTGGTCCTGCCGTAGCGCTGTTGTCACTGGCGTTTTTCGGGATGCGTTGGGCAGCGATGTGACGTTTTGTATCGCTGCGCGATGGCTTGATTGAATGTGGGTTCTCGGACCCACGGCCGAGGAACTTTCTTTTGCGCGGCCAAAAGAAAGTTCCCAAAGAAAAGGCCGCCCCCAGCCGCGAAAGCCCTTGCGCTCCTCGCTTTCAGCAGGGGTTGGCAGATGGGCGATCCGTCGCCCTCTGCCAACGCGCGGCATCCTTGCCGCGCCCCTTCGGGCCGATCCTGCTGAAAGCTGCGGTGCTCAGCGCGGCTGCAGGGGGTTAAAGAG
>VEPB01000090.1 GCA_012026715.1 Methylococcaceae bacterium
CTGGTGGAAAAGATCGACGATCACAAGCTGATGGTGCCGCGGGGCGACCGCACCGGCGTGGTCGTGGAGCCCTTCCTCACCGACCAGTGGTTCGTCGACCTGACCCGCGATACCCAGGCCGACGGCCGCCCCGGCGGACGCCAGGCCATCACCGAACCGGCCCTGGCGGCGGTACGTTCCGGCGCCATTAAGTTCGTGCCGCAGAACTGGGAAAACACCTATTTCCAGTGGCTGGAGAACATCCAAGACTGGTGCATCAGCCGGCAGATCTGGTGGGGCCACCGCATCCCCGCCTGGTACGACGAGGACGGCAACGTGTATGTGGGTGCGTCGGAGGCGGCCGTGCGCGCCAAGCATGGTCTGGCCGTCGACCTGCCCCTCAGGCAGGATGAGGACGTGCTGGACACCTGGTTCTCCTCGGCGCTGTGGCCGTTCTCCACCCTCGGCTGGCCCGAGCGAACGCCGGAACTCGCCACCTTCTACCCCACCAGCGTGCTGGTGACGGGGTTCGACATCATCTTCTTCTGGGTCGCCCGGATGATCATGATGGGGCTGAAGTTCATGGGCGACGTGCCGTTCCGGGAGGTCTACATCCACGGCCTGGTGCGCGATGCGGAAGGCCAGAAGATGTCCAAGTCCAAGGGCAACATCCTCGATCCTTTGGACCTGATCGACGGCATCGATTTGGAGGCGCTGGTGGCCAAGCGCACCAGCGGGCTGATGCGACCGCAGGACGCCGCCAAGATCGAGAAGGCCACCCGCAAGGAGTTCCCCGAAGGCATCAACACCTACGGCACCGATTCGCTGCGCTTCACCTTTGCCTCGCTGGCCTCCACCGGCCGCGACATCCGCTTCGACGTCAAGCGCATCGAAGGTTACCGCAACTTCTGCAACAAGCTGTGGAACGCCGCCCGCTACGTGATGATGAACACCGACGGACAGGACACCGGCCTTGGCGATGCGCCCCGCCGTTATAGCCTGCCGGACCGCTGGATCCGCAGTCGGCTCAACGCCACCATCCAGGCCGCCACCGAAGCCATCGACAACTACCGGTTCGACCTGGCGTCCCAGGCCATCTATGAATTCACCTGGAACGAATACTGCGACTGGTATCTGGAACTGGCCAAGGTGGTGCTGCAGTCATCCGACGAAGCCGGCTGCCGCGGCACCCGCCAAACCCTGGTGCAGGTGCTGGAAACCACCCTGCGCCTGGCCCATCCGCTCATCCCCTTCATCACCGAGGAAATCTGGCGCCGCGCCGCGCCCCTGGCCGGCGCCTCGGGTGCGACGGTGATGAACCAGCCCTATCCCCAAGCTGACGCCGGCCGGGAAGACGCGGCAGCGGAAGCGGAAATGCGCTGGGTGATGGACTTCATCCTGGGGGTGCGCCGCATCCGCGGCGAGATGAACATTCCGCCGGCCAAGCCGCTACCGGTGCTGCTGCAACAGGGCCAGGAACGCGACCGGGAATGGCTGGAACGGCATCGCGAACTGATCGTGAAGCTGGCGAAGCTGGAGCGTGTCGAGTGGCTGGAAGCGGCGGCGCCGGAAGCGGCCATCGCCCTGCTGGGCGAACTGCGCATCCTGATCCCCATGGCCGGCCTGATCGACAAGGAGGCGGAACTGGCTCGGCTGGGCAAGGAAATCCAGCGCATCGAAAAAGAACTGGGGCGGATCGAAGGCAAACTCGCGGACGCCGCCTTCATCGCCAAGGCGCCCGCACCGGTGGTCGAAAAGGAACGGGGGCGCTTGGCCGAGCTACACTCGAACCTGGCGCAACTGAGGGAACAGAACGAAAAGATCCGTAACCTCTAAATCCAACCTGATTCACAGCAAGCATTGATCCCGAACGAAGGCCATAGCCCCCCCCAACCTCTGGGTAATCCGCAGACGCTGGAAGAATGGACCCGGCGCCTGGCGGAGCGGGACATGCCGATTTTCTCCCGCACCGTACAGGCGCTGAACGAGGCCATCGAGGACCGGCGCTCCGGCGTATTGGAGTTGTCCCGCATCATCCTGGAAGATCCGACCCTGACTGCCAAGATCCTCAAGCTCAGCAACACCCCTTATTACAACCCCGGCCGCCAGAAGCTGGCCACCGTAACCCGCGCCATCGTGCTGATCGGCCTGCAGGTGGTGCGCGACCTCGCGCTGGCCTGCGTCTTCATTGAATCCCTGCTCGCCGCCCACAACCGTGAACAGGTGCGGCGCCACATCGCCCATGCGCTGCATGCCGCGGTGCAGGCCAAGTCCATCGCCATCATGGCCAATGACCCGGAACCGGAAGAAATCTTCATCGCCGCCCTGCTCCACAACATCGGCCACATCGTGTTCTGGTGCTTTGCCGAAAAGCAGGGAGAGGAACTGGCCACACTGATCGACCACGGCTTACCGCAAGACCAGGCGGAACGCCAGGTGCTCGGGTTCCGCTTGCGGCAGCTTGGGGCTGCCCTCAGTCGCCGCTGGAAACTGGGCGGGTTGCTGGATGAAGTGTTTGCCGCGACCCATTCCGGCGGCCGACCGGAATTAGTCAGACTGGGATGCGAACTGGCGGAAAACGCCGAAGGTGGCTGGCAGAATCCCTCAGCGCAGGCAGCCATCCGGCGGATCGCCGAACTGCCGCAGCGCGAACACGACGAATTGCTGGCAAAGCTTGAACTCAACGCCCGCAATACCGTCAAGCTCGCCGCCCAGTTCGGCGCCGGCGACTGCACGCCCTACCTTCCGATCTTCCCCAGCGCTGGCCCGCGTGGTGACGAATCTGGGGCAACGGCGCCTGGCGAGCTTGCGCCGGAAGCCGAGAAGGACGGTACCCGGCTGGTGCAGGTGCTCCACGACATCTCCGTTCTGCTTGCTGCCGATTCGACCCCCAAGCTCACCATCGTGCTGGAACTGGTGCTGGAAGGCTGTTACCGAACGCTGGGGATGGACCGGGTGTTGCTGGCACTGATGGACCCGGGCCGGAAACTGGTCCGCGACACGGCGGCCCTGGGTTGGTCCGGCGAGCGCCCGCTGTTGCTGGAACCGATATCTAGTGTCCCGCCATCGTTGGTCAGCCATGCCCTGGAGCAGTCTCAGGCCATCTGGATCAAAACGCCCGAGGCCCCCCCCTACGCCGCCCTTTATACCCCCGCCATCATCCGACAGTTGGGCCGCCAGGAATGTCTGATTGCCCCGATCGGCCTGACTCGGCGCATCATCGGGCTGATTTACGCCGACCGCGCCATGACCGGACGCCCTTTGCGGCAGGACGACTTTGACGGCTTTCGGCAACTCACCATGCAGGCCAACATCGCCTTCAAATTGTGCCAGTAAAGCAGCCGTGGCAGCGGCTTCCGCCCTTGGCCGCGGCGTATTCAAATCAATGCTGATGAACTACCATTTGTTGACTAAAGTTTCCTTAGCCCCAGACCAGCTCCCCTAATCCGACTCCGCATGGCCACCCCAGCCGCCCAAATCCAGCTCAATGGACTTGCCAAGTGCCTCATCAAGGAAGGCCTGCTGACGGAAGCCGCCGCCCAGATCCATTACGACGAAGCCGTCAAGAAGCGAACGCCCTTCGTCAGTTACCTGGTCGCCAACAAGATTTTGGACGGCTTCGTCATTGCCAGCACGGTCTCGCGGGAATTCGGCGTGCCCCTCCTCGATCTGGCGGTGGTGGATACCGATGTGCTGCCCGTCAAACTGGTCAGCGAAAAATTGATCCGCCAGCACCACGTGCTGCCGCTGTTCAAGCGGGGCAACAAGTTGTTCGTGGCGATGGCCGATCCGACCAATTTCCAGGCCCTGGACGAGGTCAAGTTCCATACCCGCATGACCACCGACAGCGTGGTGGTGGAGGAAGAGAAACTCGCCAAGCTGATCGACAGCGCCCTGGAGGCCGCCGACACCTCCATGCGGGACATGCTCGACACGGACCTGGACAACCTGCAGATCACCGGGGGCGACGAGGCCGATGCCCGACCGGATGCTGATACCAGCGACATCGA
>VEPB01000128.1 GCA_012026715.1 Methylococcaceae bacterium
CCCACCGGTAGCGTCGGCCTGATCGCAGTCAGCAAGACCCAGCCGGCCAGCGCTATCGCCGAAGCGTACCGGCTCGGCCAGCGCGATTTCGGCGAAAACTATCTGCAGGAAGCCCTGGCCAAGCAGGAACAGTTGGCGGCTCTGGACCTGGTCTGGCATTTCATCGGCCCGATCCAGTCCAACAAGACCAAGCCGCTGGCCCAACATTTCCACTGGGTACACAGTGTGGATCGGCGCAAGATCGCCGAGCGCCTCAACGAGCACAGGCCGCTGGAGTCGCCGCCACTTAATGTTCTGATCCAGGTGAATGTGAGTGGCGAGGCAAGCAAGTCCGGGGTTACGCCAGATCAGGTTGGAGAACTGGCGGCAGCTGTCGCCGAACTTCCGCGGCTGAAACTGCGCGGGTTGATGACTATCCCCAAGGATTCCGATGATTTCGAGGTCCAGCGGCAAGCGTTTCACAGGCTCCGGCTGATCCTGGAGCAACTGGACTTGGCGGGCGTGGATCAGCTTTCCATGGGAATGTCCCACGATCTGGAATCCGCCATCTTCGAAGGGGCGACCTGGGTGCGCATCGGAACCGCTCTTTTCGGACCGCGTCAAACCAGCCGTTAGATCGGGCGATCCAGCCCAAGCTTTGTATTAGCGTTAGAATAGGCGCCCCCATCGACGGACTTCTACTCCATGAGTAAACAACCGACCGTAGGTTTCATCGGTGCCGGCAACATGGCCGGCAGTCTCATCGCCGGCCTGTTGGCTGATGGCTATAACCCTTCCAACCTCTGGGCAGCCGATATCGACTCCGACAAGCTGGCCAGTCTGAGGGATCGATTCGGCATCCATACCACGTCGGATAACCACGAGGTGGTGCGCCAATCGCAAATCGTCGTGCTGGCGGTCAAGCCTCAGGTCTTGCGGGAGGTGGCTCAGGGTCTCGCGCCTACCGTGCAGCGCCAGACCCCTCTGATCATCTCGCTGGTGGCGGGCATCACGGAGGATGCCATCGACCGCTGGTTGGGCGGTGGTAACGACATCGTCCGTTGCATGCCCAACACCCCGGCCCTGGTGAAGACCGGCGCCACCGCGCTGCATGGCAACGATCGCATCAGCGCGGAGCAGCGCAGCAGGGCCGAAGCGGTGCTGCGGGCGGTCGGACTGGCGGTGTGGGTCGACCGGGAAGAGCTGTTGGATGTGGTGACCGCCCTTTCAGGCAGCGGCCCGGCCTATTTCTTTCTGTTCATGGAAGCGTTGGAAGAAGCGGCTGCCACGATGGGGCTGGATCCCGGCACGGCGCGTCTGTTGGCCCAGCAGACGGCTCTCGGATCGGCGCGACTGGCCATGGAATCGGACGAAGCGCCGGCCGAATTGCGACGCCGGGTGACCTCGCCCGGCGGCACGACGGAGCGGGCCATCGCAGCCTTCGAACAAGCCGGGTTCCGAAACCTGGTGAGCCGAGCCCTGGAAGCCGCCCATAGCCGGGCCGGCGAACTGTCCGTTGAACTGGGGAGCGATCGATGAGCGGCTCCTACCTGGTCAATCCGGCGGTCTTTCTGATCGATACCCTGTTCAGCCTGTATGTGCTCGCGCTCATGCTGCGCTTCCTGCTGCAGTGGGTGGAAGCGGATTTCTACAATCCCATCTCGCAATTTGTGGTCAAACTCACCCACCCCCCAATCCGGCTTGCCCGGCGCCTCCTACCTTCCATCGGCCGCATCGACACGGCTTCGGTCGCTCTGATGCTGTTGGTGCAGGCTTTGGGCGGCTGCCTGCTGTTTTTGGTGCAGGGTGTGGACTTCAGCGTCGGTTTCCTGGCGCTCTGGTCGATTGCGCAACTACTGGACCTGCTGTTCAACATCTACCTGTTCTCCCTCATCGCCGTCGCCCTGCTGAGCTGGATTTCGCCTGCTCCCCGGAATTCCGCTGTAAGTCTATTGCACAGCCTGACTTATCCAGTCCTGCGGGCGCTACGCAGGATAATTCCCCCGGTTGGCGGGGTGGATTTATCCGTACTCGTAGCGCTGATCGTGATCCAGGTCACGAAAATGCTCGTGATGCAGCCTTTGCTGCAACTGGCGGCTTCCTTCAATTAGAGGATGCGCTATGTATTATTGGGAAGGCGCCGATCTGATCTTCGACGTACATGTTCAACCACGTGCTAGCCGTGACGAAGTCGCCGGCATGCACGGCGACAAGCTAAAGGTCAGGATCACGGCGCCACCCGTGGATGGCAAAGCCAATCAGCATTTGATTGCGTTTTTCGCTGAGCTGTTCCAAGTTTCCAAGTCGAGCGTCGTGTTGCTCAAAGGCGAAACTGGTCGGGAAAAGCGTTTCCGGGTCCAGTCGCCGCGGTGCCTGCCGGAAAATCTCCAGAGAAACTGACAATTTGGCGAATTCGGCTACACTAACCCTAAACTATTGGCGGCCGGATTCACCGGATGACATGATCGGGAATTGCGATGACGATTGAGCTCCAACAAGAACTTCGAGGTTATGGACAATGGCGGGAGCAATTGGTCCAGACCATAGACCACTATCGATCTTGGTTGGAGACCTATGGACTCAAGGTTCAGGAAGTTGACGAAACTCTCCTGAATCTGCGCCACAATCTCCAATCGGAGCGGTTGGTTATTGCGTTCGCTGCTGAATTTTCCCGCGGCAAGACCGAACTGATCAACTCCCTGTTCTTTTCCGACACCGGCGTTCGTTTGCTGCCGTCATCGCCGGGCCGTACCACCATGTGCCCCACGGAAATCTTCTACGACGAAGAAGGCGGCAGCTATATTCGACTTCTACCGATCGAATCCCGCCTCAGCGATATGACGCTGGGAGAGTACAAGCAGCGTCCCTTGAGCTGGATGCAAGTTGAGCTGGATCCTTCCTCGCCGGTGCAGATGCAGGAAGCTTTCCAGGAACTGGCTGCCACCAAGAAAGTCCCTTTCGCACAAGCCCAAAAACTCGGGCTTTGGAACAACGATGGGTTGTCGTCCGGACTGGACGATGACACCCCGGAAACCGTGGAAGTGCCCTGCTGGCGACATGCTTTGATCAGCTTTCCCCACCCGTTGCTGAAGGAAGGCTTGTCCATCATGGATACCCCGGGTCTGAATGCCCTAGGCGCCGAGCCTGAACTCACCCTGACCATGCTGCCCAGTGCCCATGCCGTTGTTTTTGTGCTGGCGGCCGATACCGGGGTGACCAAGAGCGATCTTGAAATGTGGCGCAACCACGTACGAGGTACCCGCAGAAACCGCAGCAAGGGACTGGCGGTGGTGATGAACAAGATCGACTCCATGTGGGGAGACCTGCGGGGCGAGGAAGCCATCGAGCAATCTCTTCGGGGTCAAATCCTGTCTACCGCCAACATTCTTGAAGTTGACGAAAGGTCGGTTTTCCCCTTGTCCGCCAAGCAGGCTTTGTTGGCGAAGGTGAAAGGCGATAACGACTTGCTGGAGAAAAGCCGGCTCAAAGCGCTGGAAGACCACCTGGCTGAACTCGTGGTCACCAGCCGTCAGCAGATGTTGCACGATGCTGCGAGTCAGGAGCTGAATCGTCTGATCGGCGAGTCGCATCGGTTGCTGGAAGCACAGATCACCGACATGTCCAGGCAGCTTAACGAGCTGAAAAATCTGGATCTGAGCAATCAGGACATGACCGGCAAGTTGATGGAGGAAACCCGGCTGGAGCAGCAGCGTTACCTTTCCAGCGTCGACGCTTTCCAGGCCGGCCGGCGCGTATTCGTCGCCCAGATGAAACTGTTGATCGACACCGTCTCCCCCGATCGACTGGATCCCATCATCAAGAAAACCCGCAAGCAGATGATGACCAGTCTGACCACGGTGGGTATGAAGGCCGCAATGAAGTCAATCCTGGAAGAATTCCGGATGACCCTGGAACGCACGTCGGAAGCTGCTGAGGAAACCCGCCGCCTGGTCAAGGCGATTTACGGAGGGTTCCAGGACAAGCATGGCTTCGCCGACGTCAAGCCGGTGCTGGTGTCCTTCAAGGATTACGAGTTCGAACTGGAACGGCTGTTCGAGGAAGGCGAGGAGTTCCGCCACAGCGCCTCGTCCACCCTGATGGAACAGACTCTGGTGGTGCAGAAACTCTATGGCACCATCATCAGCCAAGGCCGGGCAATCCTGGCTCAGGCTCACAAGGCGGCCACCAACTGGGGCGCAACGGCGCTCAACCCGCTGATTCGCCAGATCAAGGATCACAAGAACATGATCGAAAGCCGCCTGGAAGTGCTGCGCAAGATTAACGATTCTTCGGAATCGATGGACGGCGAAATTACCAAATTGGAACAGTCGCTCAAGCCGCTCGAGGAGCAGTTCGTCGCGCTCAACGCCATCCGCAACGTCTTAGTCAGCATGGCGCCCCAGGCAGACCCGGAACCTGCCCCCCCCGGAGCATCCAGTCAGGAATCGGCGCCCAAGCCGCACATCCGTTTGGTGGCTGGTTAACCCAATCAACCTCTGGCTGACGCAGCCTCAGGTTGGCCTGGAGGCGCATTCAGTGACGCGCCGATAAAGCAGATCCCAGACTCCGTGTCCCAGCTGCTGACCGCGGTTCTCGAACTTCGTTAGGGGACGGTATTCGGGACGTTCGCTGTAGCGGCCCGTTCCTGCCTGGTTGGCGAACAGCGGCGAATCGTCCAATAGTTCGAGCATCTGCAGCGCATAGTCTTCCCAGTCGGTGGCGCAATGAAGGATGCCGCCCAGTTTCAGCTTGGCCGCCGCCAGTTCCGCAAACGCCGTACTGACAAGCCGTCGCTTGCGATGCCGCTTTTTATGCCAGGGGTCGGGGAAATAGACTTGGATGCGATCCAATGTTCCGCCGGCGATACAGTTCGCCAGGACTTCTTGGGCGTCGGCGCAGTATACTCGCACGTTCGCTAAGCCCAGCTCCCTGATCTTTATCAGAAGGTGTCCGACCCCCGGACGGTGGACTTCGATGCCTACGAAATCCTGATCCGGTGCCGCCGCCGCCATCTGCACCAGGCTTTCCCCATTGCCAAAACCGATCTCTGCCACCAATGGGGCAAAACGGCCGAATACCTGTTGCGGTATCAACACGGCTTTGGAATCAAGGCCGTACTGGGGCCACAATTGGTCGAGGGCCGTCTGCTGTGCCAGGGTGATGCGGCCCTGACGCAGCACATAGCTACGGATGGGACGCCGTCGGGGGTCGGTTTCGTTCATGGGTTGAAGTACGGCTTGGCGGGGCGCGCATTGTACAGCAAACCGCAGATAGTCCCCGCGGGGGCCGGTTGCATCGCTGCGGCAGGAGCGATCAGGTCAATGCGTTGCCAATGACGGGCGTTGATGGGGGCTCAACCCTCCCGAAGGGCCTCGGTGATCTGCAGCCGGCGCACCCGCAATGCCGGCGGCAGTCCGATGGTCAGTGCCAGGACGGCGATGATGCCGAAGGCGGTGAACCAGGTGACACCGTGCACGAACAGGGGCGGGAAGCGGCCGCCGGTGGCGGCGTTGAGGGGTGTCATGGCGGCAGTCGCCAGCCCCATGCCCAATCCCCCCCCCAGCGTCAGCAGTAACAGCGCTTCAGCCAGAACCAGAGCCGCCACCAGTCCGTCGGCGAACCCCAGGGTCTTGAGGATGGCGAATTCCGGAATGCGCTCGCGGATGGACTGGGCCATGGTGATGCCGGGGAGGATCAGCAGGCTGAAGAACACTGCCGCCAGGATGCGGGTGATGACGGCGCCGATGTCGCCGATTTGCTTGGCGAAGCCCACGGCGAATTCCTTCTCGGGTTGGGTCTTGGTCTCGTCCGGCGAATTCATGAATAGCCGGTCGATGGCCGAGCTGATTTCCTTGGCCCGATGGGCGTCCTTGATCCGTACCACATACCAGCCGGTCGTGCCCTGCTCCGTCTGCCGGGCCTCGTCGAAATAGTCGTGGTGAATCAGCACCATGTCGGTGTTTCCGCGGATCGCCGGGTCGTTGGAGTCGATGATGCCGACCAGATCGAATTCCCAGTTGAGGCTGCCGTCCTTTTTGGCGTGGATCATGGACTGGATCGGCAATTTCTGGCCCAGCTTCCAGCCGTAGCGGTCCACCAGGCGCTGGCCGGCCACCGCCCCGGTGCGGGTGTCGAGAAAGGCCTGCCGCTGTTCGGGAGCGATGTCGAATTCCCGGTATAGGTCCAGATAGCTGGACGGATCCACGGTCAGCACCGCGAAGGCGTTGGCCTGATCCTGATACTTGGCGCCGAACCAGTTGGCGTGGGCGACCGCCTCCACGCCGTCGATGCTCTGGATCTGCCTCAGGTGAGCCATGGGTAGTGGCTCGATGATGGAATAGCGGGCCGTGGTTAGCAGCCGCTTGGCGTCGGCTGCGTCGGCTCCGGATTCGAAGGCGACCTTGACGCCCTGCAGCAGTCCGAACAGCAGAAAGGCGGCGATCACCGAGAGCAGCGTCAGCAGAGTGCGGACCTTCTTGCGGAACAGTCCGGCCCAAAGCAGCGGAAGATATTTCATGGATGGGCTCCGCTACGGGTATGCTGACCCTGCGCCAGCATCGGCTGGCGCGCGGTCGGCGGCAAAGGAGGCATGAGATGCGCAAGATCGATCTGGACCATTATCCGCGGCGCCAGCTTTACGAAGTGTTCAAGGATCGGGAGGTTCCGTTCTTCGCGACCAGTATCAACCTGGACGCGACCCGCCTCAAGCGTTACGCCGAACGCCACCGCTGCGGCTTCTTCGTCGCCATCAGCTTCCTCATCTCCCATGCTGTGAACGGCGTGGCGGAACTGCGCCACCGTATCATCGACGGCGAGCTGTATGCCTTCGATCAGGTCGATCCCGGTTTCACCGTGCTGCTGGATGATGGCACCTTTACCTTCTGCGACGCCCGCCATTTCCCCTTTTTCCCGGAATACCGCGCCCACGCCGAGTCTTGCATCGACGCGGTGCGGCGAAAGGCAGATCTGGAAACCCGCGACAAGCACGGCATGTTTTTCATCAGCGCGATACCTTGGTTCAGCTTCACCGCCATCGTCCACCCCTATAGCCGGCAGTACGGAAGTATCCCGCTGGTTACCGTCGGCCGCTATTTTCGCCAGGGCCGCCGCACGCTGATTCCCATCGCCATTCAGGTGCATCACGGGGTCGTTGACGGCTTGCACGTGGGACAGTTTTTCGAGCGACTGGGGGATTTGATGGGGAAGGATCTGCCCCATTGGCTGGAGAGCCGCTGATTTTGGCGGTGTATCCCCGCACCACGAGAACCGCCGAATTAAAAGTTCTACGGTGTCGGATTTTGGAGATGGTTTCCTCTGAGCGTGTTGATCCTTTCTTTCGTCCCCCGCAAGCCGCGCTGAGCACCGGAGCTTTCGGCAGGAAAAGCCCGAAGGGGCGCGACAGGGGCGACGCGGACGGCGCGGAGCGGGTTTGCCATGGAAGGCAAACCCCGGACTTTGGAAGCGGTGCAGGACAGCATCGCGAACAAAGCCGCGCGTTGGCAGAGGGCGATGGATCGCCCTTCTGCCAACCCCTGCTGAAAGCGAGGAGCGCAAGGTCTTTCGCGGCTGGGGGCCGCCTTTTCTTTGGTTCGTTTCTTTTGGCGGAGCAAAAGAAATGAACTCGGCCGTGGGTCCGAGAACCCACAATTGGAATGGCCATCGCGCAGCGATTCAAGACTGACCAGCCAGGCCGCGTCAATCGGACAAGGCAAAATTCAAACGGCAAAAACCACGATAGCCTCCTCCGGAACCTGCAGTCCCAGACAATCGCCGGGCCTGGCTCGGCAAAGTCCGCCGGCGCGGACGATCAGCGCCGCGTCAGCGGACGACGCCTCCGGCACCAGGTGAACCAGGGTCTCGTGGCCCAGGTATTCCACCAGCCGAACCACTCCCCTCAGTTGGCCGGACTCGGACAAAACCAGTGCCTCGGGCCGCACGCCCCAGGTGGTTTCCCCGCGGACCAGACCGGGTGGCAAGCGATCGGCGGGCAACGCGATCGGCTGGTTTCCCCACGTCACCGCGGCGGAGCCGTCTTCCCCCCGGATCAACATTCCTCGCACCAGATTCATGGGTGGATTGCCGATGAAACCGGCGACGAAGGGCGTGGCCGGCCGGTCGTAGAGTTGCTGCGGGTCGGCGACCTGTTGCAGCCGGCCCTGGTGCAGCACCGCGATGCGCCGGCCCAGGGTCATGGCCTCTACCTGGTCGTGGGTGACGTACACCATGGTAGTGCCCAGACGTTTCTGCAGCTCGGCGATCTCCGAGCGCACCTGGACCCGCAGTTTGGCATCCAGATTGGACAGTGGCTCGTCCATCAGGAACACCGAGGGTTCCCGCACCAGGGCACGGCCCATGGCGACCCGCTGGCGCTGACCGCCGGACAGCTGCCTGGGGTAGCGCTCCAGCAACTCGCCCAGCTCCAGCATGGCTGCGGTGTCAGCGACGCGGCGGGCGACGGCGGTCTTGTCCAGCTTGCGCATCTGGAGCGGGAAGGCCAGATTTTCCCGCACCGTCATGTTGGGGTAGAGGGCATAGTCCTGGAACACCATGGCGACGTTGCGCTGTTGTGGCGTCAATGGATTGGCCAGGCGGCCGTCGATCCGGATTTCCCCTTCGCCGATTTCCTCCAACCCCGCCAGCAGCCGCAGCAGGGTGGACTTGCCGCAGCCGGAGGGTCCCACCACCACCAGGAGTTCGCCATCGGCGATCGTCAGGTTCAGCTCCCACAGCGCCCGGTGGCCGTTGGGAAAGGTCTTGCCGACACTGCGAAATTCCACCTCGGCCATGTCGCTAGTCCAGGAAGTTTTCGAAGCCGATCAACGTCAAGATCTTGCGGATCGCCGGATCGTTGGCGAAGTGTTTTTGCAGGGCATGATCCGCCAGGTGGTCGGCCAGGGCCACAAGAATCATGGCCTGGTTGAGGCACAGGTAGTGGTAAGCGACTGTGCCGGACTTGGGGGCAACCGCGTCGTAGAAGCCGAATTCGCCGTAGACCGGGTAGCGCTCCGCCAGCTGCCTCAGGTTGGCGAGGGCCTCTGCCGGCTCGGTGAGCAGCGCCAGCGCCGACGCGTGAGGGGTGACCGCGCCGTCCTTGTAGCCCAGCGATCCCAGGAAGGGGATGCCGTATTCGGCGTAGCGTTCCGAGCCGGGCTCCGAACTGGGCGACATCCCCCACACCGGATAACGCAAGTCTTCCAGGGCGTAGCGGCGCTGAATCTCGCTATGGACCTGGTCGTTGCGGCCGAGGCTAAGCGGGGCATGAAGCGCCTCGTCCAGCAGCAGAGCCGGCATCAGCGCCTCGAACAGGCTGCCGCCCCAGGACGGCACATAGCGGTATTCGCGCCATCGGTAATAGCCGCCGGTCCAATGGAAGCCGCGTTCATTTTTTTCCCGGCGTTCCGCGGGCTGACGCGATTGCCAGCTGAATTCCGGCGGGAAGGTGCGGGCCATGGCGAACCAATGCTCCTCCGGAATCTCGCCGCGTCCGATGGCGATCAGACTGCCGAGTCGGGCCTCCGAATACAGCGAGCCGTAATGGTAGGTGGCTCGCTGCCCCAGATTGACGTAATAGCCGTGGGACATCAGCTTCCACTGGGGGTCGTAGAAGAACCGGTAGTCGCCCCGGTCCAGCAGCGGAGCGATCCGGTCGGCCAGTTCCGGGAAGGCCTGGCGCACCGTCATCAGCCCGGCGGTGAGCCAGCTGGAATCGACGAAGGAAACGAAGTTGGAAGTGCGCTCCAGGGTCGTGGTGTTGTAATAGTTGAAGTAGAAGCCCTCGTGGGTCTCCAGTTTCTGCAGCGAAGCCAGGGTGTCCTGCAGCCGGCGCAGGGCCTCGTCGCGGCCGATCATGCCGAGTTCGCGGGCGGCAGTCACCGCCAGCAGGTGGAAGCCGATGTTGGTGGTGCTGGTGTAGTCGCCGATGAAGCTGCGCTCCACCGCCACGGAATCGGCGGCCAGATGCACCCGGTCCAGCGGCAGGCCGTGCTCGCGGTCGGTGAAGGCGTCAATGCCGCGCCAGGTGTCGAAGGCCAGCCGGCGCAGGAAGGCGTCGTCGTCGGCCGGCAGGGTCTTGCCGTCCACCAGGATCTGGTTCGGCCAGCCGGCCAGTCGCTCGCGCAAGGCATGGCGCGCCGCAAGCGGCCCGCCGTGGGCCCGTTCCCAGCCGTCCTTTTCCCGTGTCGCCACCGGATCGTCCGCCGCGGGGCCGGGATCGCCGGTCTTGACCAGTGCGATATCGTCGATGAAGTAAGCTCCCTCGCTGACGTGCAGTTTGCTGCTGACCAGCACGATGTGGAAATCCGTCAGATGATGCCAGTCGACGATGCCTTGCATTTGGTGGAGGGGGATGTTGACCCGCGTCCAGTGATCGCCGATCTGCGCCACCTCGGCGCGGCCCACGATTTCCAGGCCGGGTCGGATCGGATTCAGGTTGCGGAAACCCACTTCCAGCCGGGGCGAAAATCCGACGCTTTCATCGCCCTTGATCAGCAGGCTCAGATGATCGTAGCCGCTCGCATCCAACCCATTCAAGGCCAGTCGGGCTTCCAGGACGTGGCTGGCGTCTGCTCCCGGCGCGGTCGGTGGAATCCGATACTGCAGCCGCAAGACATCGTGGCGGTCGCCATCGCGGGCGATGGTTTCAATGTTGAGCCGGATGGCCTCGCCGGGTTTGTTGTCGACCAGCGTCTGCCACTGCGAGGCGAGGGGGTCGGTCAATAGGCCCTGAAAAACCGCCAGGTCGTGCCTGGGCCGTTCCGATTGAGCCAGAGCGTCGAGTTGGGGCATCAGGAAGATGGCGGCACCGATGGCGTAGATCAGGGCGGGCAAATTCACGGGTTGGACTAAAGACAGGTTGGAGATGGCAACGCGTGGCGATATGCCATTCTACTGTGGGCGACTGCCCGGATGGCAGCAATGCCTTAAGTCAAAATGGTCGTACCGGCAAGAACAGCGGGAATCCAGCTCCCTCGGATAGGATAGGCCTCCGCCATCGATGGCCTCTGGTTCCCGATAGTCCATGCCGGTATGAGTCCCCTTAGCTTAATGGTATTCGGGGGGGGCCGGAGTGCTGAAACACTACGGGCGTCAGACTGCCTAACCGTACTAACTTCTCACCGAAGAACCTAAGGGGAATGACATGGATATCCGGAAATACCTGGCTCTTGCCGTGGCGAGCGTGCCGCTTGCATGCTCCGCCGCCTCGCACGTCGACGTGCAGCAAATCGACTGCTCCGGCACGCTTACGTCCGACGTCGCTGCCGACGTAAACATCCAATGTTCCGGCGATTTGACGCTGGCGGGCGGGAGCCTGACATCGGATGGGGCCGTCACGATCGCAGCAGACGGGGTGTTGAAGCTCGATGTTCCAATCACCTCATCCGCCGGGATCAATCTGATCGGCAATGTCGGGCTGGTTCTGGGGCCGAACGCCAAAATTGATGGGCCGCCGGTATCAGCTAAGGATGGCGGTGCCTCGTCGATCTGTGCCGGCACAGGCGCTTCGGGTACGCTGGGTTCCGGCGCCGTCTTGACGACCGGCAGCAGTTCCTCCGGAGCGGGGTTGGGCGAAAACGGGTCACGCGATGCGACTGCCCTCTGTTCCGGGAATAGCGTCATCAGCTTCGGACCCTGGCCCGTCCTGCCGCTCCAGGGCGTCGAATCCGGCAGTTGCTACAGTGGAGGCGGCAAGCAGAAGTTCCGCCGGGTTCGGTATGTCCGCATCGACGAATCCGCCACCATTCTTTCCGCCCGATTTCAGTTTTCGGCATCCCCGGACTTTCCCGAGGCGACCACCCAGACGAAGATGTCTGAATGCGTTGAGCTCGGGAGAGCCAAGCTGTCCTGTCTGCTCTACGACCAACCCACTGACGACACCAAATCGACCCAGCTCTATGCGGGGCACGTCATTCTGAAAAGGGACAAGGACGACTCGATCGTCGGTCTAGTGGGGCATTTCAACGAGAAGAGCGCCGATGGCTGCTACCTGGACAGCACCCTGAAGGCCTCGCTGCCGCAGCCGCCAAAGCTGCTGGCGCGTTGACCAGCGCCCCTCGTTTCCTTATTGGCCGCCCGGTCGGCGCGCGGGACTCAGTAACGGCCGTCGCGGTTGCCGATGTTGAAGCGCTTCACCATGTCGAACAGTCCCGCCGCGGCCGCTTCCAGGTCGGCGGCGGACTGCACCGATTGGCGCGTGACGTTTTCGGTCTGGACCGAGGCGTTCCTTACATCGTCGACGCTGCCGACGATCTCGGCGATGCGTCCGGTCTGGTCGCGGGTAGCCTGGGCCAGCTCCTGCATCTTGTGCAGCGTCTCCTGCGACTGGCTTTCGATGCTGCGCAGGGTTTCGGCGGCTTCGTTGGCCTGGGTCACGCCGTTGGCGATGACCGGGCCGGCGGTGTTCATCCCGGTCACGGCGCGCACCGTGTCGGCCTGGATCCCTTGCAGCACTGCACCGATTTCCTGGGTCGCCTTGCTGGTGCGCTCCGCCAGTTTGCGGACCTCGTCGGCCACCACGGCGAACCCGCGTCCCTGCTCGCCGGCGCGGGCCGCTTCGATGGCCGCATTGAGCGCCAGCAGATTGGTCTGATCGGCGATTTCCTTGATCACGTTGGCCATCTTGTCGATCTCGCGGGTGCTTGCCACCAGCCGGGTGACTTCGGCCGACGAATTTGTCACCGTTTCCGCGATCATCCGCATGTCTTCGGCCACCTTGCTGGCGACTTCCGCCCCTTCGCGCGCGCGCCGGGCGACCTGTTCCGAGCCCTCTTCGGTTTCATGGGCCAATCCGCTGATCACATCGACGCTGTCGGAAACGCCCGCGATGGCGGTGCGGGTTTGTTCGATGGCCAGAATCTGCAGTTGGTTGGCCAGTTCGATCTCGTTGGATTCTGCCGAAAGGCGCTGGACGCTGGCGGACACGCTGCGCGCATTGCCGATCACCGCCTGCAGCATTTCCTTGAGGCTGTCCTGCATGTGCGCCAGCACCGACAGCACGCTACTGGTATCGCCCGACATCAGCTCGATTTTCTGGGTCAGGTCGCCCTGGCCGATGCGGCCGGCTGCGGCCAGGGCCACGGCCGGCTCGCCGCCGAACTCGCGGACGATGCTGCGGCGAATCAGCCAGGCGGTGGCGAGCAGCGCGAGGGTGGCCAGCACGGCGAAAACGATGCTGTTCGTCAGGTAGCGGTGAAACAACTGGTCGACATCGTCCACATAAATGCCCGAGCCGATGGTCCAGTCCCAGGGCGCAAACTTCTTGACGTAGGAAAGCTTGGTGTAAAGCTCCTCGGTAATGCCGCCGCCGGCCAGCGGCTTGGGCCAGGAATATTCCACGAAACCGTCGCCGGTCTTGGCCACGGCATCGCTGAAGGCCAGCAGGATGCTCACGTTGTCCAGCGGCACCGGCGAACCGTCCGGCCCGGCCTGCAGCGAGGTTGCCTTGCTGTACTTGGGCTCGTCCATCAGGGTGCCGTCCAGGGCGGGCGCGGCCGGGTGCATGACCATGCGGGGGTGGGGGCGGGCATTGTCCTGAATCCAGAAGTATTCGGCCTTCTCATAACGCACCGATTTGATGACCGCCAGCGCCTGTTGCTTGGCGTCCTGCTCGCTCAGGCGCCCGGCTTTTTGCTGGGCGTAGAAATGGTTGAGAATGCCGTGGGCCACTTCCACCAGATGGCGGGTTTTCAGTTGACGGTCGGAGTAGATCTGATCGTGCAGGGCCGTGAGGTTCTGCCAGGTGATGGCCAGCATGGCAAGCAGGGCAAGGGCGGCGGTAATAGACAGCCGCGTCATCAGGGGGAGGCGCCTTAGTCCGACGGATTCCATGGTGTTTTTCTCGCTGGCTTTGTCGGGAGCAACGCGCGGCACGGGCTCATGGCTTCAACCCGGCAGGCGGGCAGCGCCTCGCTTGGAAGAGTTTAGCGGAGGAATATTGGGTTGATCGCCGCCAGGTCAATAATGGGTGCGTTAGTCCTCCGTGATCAGGCTGTGGCGTCGGGTATCCCGCATGCGGGCATACACCGCCAGGGAGATCCCGATCATGGCCGTCACGTACCAGTAAAAACCGC
Source organism: Methylococcaceae bacterium (assembly GCA_012026715.1). GTDB lineage: Bacteria > Pseudomonadota > Gammaproteobacteria > Methylococcales > Methylococcaceae > VEPB01. Next base: position 14,046 of record VEPB01000128.1, read on the forward strand.
TTTCCTGTCCGACGGATTTGAACCATAGGGCGACATATTCAGCGGTGCCGCCGAATAGGGTATTGGCGAGGGAATAGGGCAGCGCCACGCCGAGGGTACGGATGTGGGCGGGGAACAACTCGGCCTTCACCACCGCGTTGATGGAGGTGTAGCCGCTGACGATGGCGAGGGCCGCCAACATCAGCAGAAAGGCGGCGAAGGGGCTGACGCCGCGCTCCAGTCCGCTGAAGATGGGATAGGTAAACAGCACGCCCAGTATCCCGAACCCCACCATCAGCGGCTTCCGTCCAATGTGGTCGGACAGGGCGCCGGCGGCCGGCTGCAGCAGCATGTAGAGAAACAGGGCCGCGGCGGTCAATTGGGTGGCCAGGCGGCGGTCGAAACCGGAGGTGTTGACCAGGAATTTCTGCATGTAGGTGGTGTAGGCATAAAACGCCAGGGTGCCGCCCGCGGTGAGCGCCATCACTAGCAAGGCCTGATGCGGGTAGTCGGTCATCAGAATCCACGCGCTGGAGCCGGGCGCTTCGCCCTGCTGCAGGTTTTCGAAACTCTCGGTTTCCGCCAATCCACGTCGCAGCCAGAACACCAGCAGCGCCAGCGCGGCGCCGATGGCAAACGGAATCCGCCAGCCCCAACTTTCCAGTTCCACATCGGACAGGCCCGCCTGCAGCCCCAGCAGGGTGGCCAGCGCCAGCAATTGGCCGGCAATCAGGGTGACGTACTGGAAGCTGGAATAGAACCCGCGCCGGCGCTGCCCGGCGATCTCGCTCAGGTAGGTGGCGCTGGCGCCGTATTCGCCGCCCACGCTCAGACCCTGCAGCATCCGGGCGATCAGCAGGATGGCCGGCGCCCAGTTGCCGATCTCGGCGTGGCCGGGGGTCGCGGCGATGATGAGGGAGCCGCCGCACATCAAAGTTACCGACAGGGTGAGGCCGGCCTTGCGGCCGTGGCGGTCGGAATACATCCCCATCATCCAGGCGCCGATCGGCCGCATGATGAAGCCCACCGCGAAAATCGCCGCGGTATTCAGCAACTGGGCCGTGGTGTCACCCTTGGGGAAAAACACCGGGGCAAAGTACAGGGAAAACGCCGAATACACATACCAGTCGTACCACTCCACCAGATTCCCCGCCGATCCTCCGGCGATATGGCGCAGGCGCTTGCGGGTGGTCCA
>VEPB01000343.1 GCA_012026715.1 Methylococcaceae bacterium
CGGCGCCTATGCGGCGTCGGCGAAAGGGCTATTCCGCAAACTGCACTGGCTGGGTGCCGATCACGCGGCGCTGGCGGCGGATTACCAGCATTGGCTGGAGGCCGGCCTCGGCGGCGCCGACGACCGGCAAATGGCCCTGGACTTCATCAACGAAACCGAATCCAAGCAGGGACCGGCGGGGGCAGACCTGGAAGGGCTATGGCCGGCGCCGGTGCTGGCTGCCGCAAAGATCCTGGCCAGTTGGCGTCCGGAGGCCGGCGATCAAATCAAGCAGCCTGTCGGCAAGGACGTCGCCAGCGCCCACGCCGCCGCGTTTTCCGCCGCCAAGCTGACCGGAATCGACGCCTATCTGCAACTGGCTCACGGCTACTGGGTAGACAAGGACTACGCCGGCGTCATTCAGGCCACCGCAACCGACCAGGCCGCCGAAAAAACATCGAACCAGGTCTTCAGCCGCCTGGTCCTGCGCGGGCTCGCCCTGCTCGCCACCGAGAAGAGCCCGGAGGCCGAAAGCCTGTGGCTGGACATCATCAAGACCGACCGCCATCCCGGCCACAAGCGCCAGGCACAATGGCTGCTGGCTCTGAGCCGGGCGGCCACCGGCAAGCTGGGCTCGATCTATGCCCAAGATACGCCCGTCGGTGAAGCGGAAATCCACGAATTCTTCGTCCACCTCGCTCCCCCGACCCTGCTGGAACAGTTACTGCAACGCCAGGATCTGTCCGCGCGGGTACGTTCCCTGGCCTACTTCTACCTGGCCAACGGCCATCTGCGTCACCGCGACTTCAAAGCAGCCGCCCAACTGCTGGCGGCCCACGACCCGGCCGGTTATGCGCTGGAACAGGACAAGCTGGCACCGTTGAACTGGGCCGGACACAACGAGGACGACTACAGCTGCCCGACCCTGAAAGACTTACTGGTTCAACTGCAGAAATCCCCAATCGCCGCCCACAGTCTCAACTGCATGGGGGATTTTCTCCGAACCCAGAACTGGGACGGCAGTCCGGCGGTGATCGCCGATCAAGAATATGCCGATGAAGGCAGCCACCGCTGGCATGATCTGGTCGATTACGGCCTCGCCCCCCAGGGAAAGGCGGCCGGCGGATTTGCCGGCAACGCCTCCACCAGCCTGGACTACTACCGGGACGTCATCGAGCGGCCCGGCAAGCGTGGCGACAAGGAAGTGGCCTACGCCCTGCACCGCGCCACCAGTTGTTTCGCCTCCTCAGGCAACAACCACTGCGGCAACCAGGACACACCCAAGGAAACCCGCGCGGCCTGGTTCAAGCGGCTCAAATCGGACTTCAAGAACACCTCGTGGGCCCAGGATCAGAAGTACTACTGGTAAAGCGGACTGCGGCCAAACTTCTCGGGCTGATCCTGGCCGCTCTCGGTCCGGCTGCCGCAGCCGACGACTATTGGGTCTGGCATCCCCGGGTCCAGATCAGCCGGGTGCTGGACGGCGCCGACCGCCTCTACCTGCTCCAGGGCGAGCTGACGCTAAGGCGCGGCGCGGTCCGCTATGATCGCCGCGGCTTCTCGCCACCCGCCGCATCCGCCCATCCCCTGGTCCTGGTCTATCGCAGCGAAACCCTGGAGTGGCCGGACTATCTGCCCCGCCGAATCGAGCGGGATCTGGCCGGCTTCGCCGCCAGCGGCAACCGCATGTGGGGCATCCAGCTGGACTTCGACGCCGCCACCCGCCATCTCGACCGCTATGGCGAATTCCTGCGGCGGGTGCGAGCCAGCCTGCCCTCTGGCTACCGCCTCAGCGTCACCGGCCTGATGGACTGGGGCAGCCAGGGCCGGCTGGAGGATCTGAACGGGCTCGGCGGTATCGTCGATGAGATCGTGTTCCAGGCCTATCAGGGAAAGAAACCCGTCAAGAACCATGCGAACTATCTGCGCCGCCTCGCCGGGCGGCCATTGGCAGTACCTTTCAAGATCGGACTGGTGGAGGGCGGCGAGTACGAAGCCGAGGCCCTGAGCCGGATACGGCAACACCCCGCCTACCGGGGAACAGTGACTTTCCTCGTTCCACCGAATTAGCCGCGGGCAACGGGTGTCATCCTTGCCAGCCGTGAGACGAGCACGCAAGCGACAAGAAATCTACCAGCCGATCTGCCTTCGGACGCCAATTCCCGGCAATCACCTAGTTTCAGATCATCCCTCAAGAGTTTCCATATACTTCGAAGGGATATTCTAGGTGGTCGCGCCCATTGACTCATGAGCATCCCCTGTAACACACGGAAACCCGCATCTGTTCTACACTAGCTAACTGCCGTTCCATTAACGAGGCCAGCGTGCTGCCCGCTGGTATACAGCATGCATCTGAAAACCTATCGATTTGTCACATTTCTGGGATTCGCACTATGGGCCCAGGCAGACCTCCTAGCTTGCGGGATAGACGTCATTCTTCGCTACGACGACTACAGCACAAAATCTCCAACCCACATCGAAAAGCAACTCTTCGAAGCGGCAAAATCCGTAGACGGGTCCATTCTGGTCGGCATCGTACCCTTTCCTGACCTCGAATACCCTCAAGACGACGAAACGGATTTCCTTCCACCCGAAGCCCCGCTATCGGAGACAAAAAGGGAACTCATCGAAACCTACCATCGGCAACGAGTCGTCACTTACGCTCTTCATGGGTATAGCCATAAGAACAACTTGTCTGCCGAATCCCTATCAAACGGAGGTATGCAGTCAGAGTTTGCCGTACTTAACCCGCAGCGCCAGAAAAATCTTCTGCGCATCGGAAAAGCAGCATTGGAAACCCAATTATCAGCTCCTCTTGACATCTTTATACCGCCCTTCAACAGTTATGACGAAAGCACGCTCGGCGCCCTCAGACAAACCGGGTTCAAACTACTTTCAGCATCGATACACAGGGACATCGTTTCACAAGGGTTAGAATTTCTTCCCGCCCCGACGCTTTATCCGCAATACCTGCGCGAGGTGACGCTCAAGGCACTGTCACGGCATGAACACGGCACAATACTGGTCACCTTACACCCCTACGACTTCGTTGGGAGCAACACTGACTTTCCGAGCTACCGGAAAAGCTCCGGCTCCCCCATGACGATCGCACAATTCCGTGAGGATCTTGAGTACCTCAAGGCCCAAGGGATAAATTTCATTTCTATCGAATCTCTCAGGGCGAAAGGCGTGGACCTGTCCGCAGAGCGCCTATTGGCGAATCGTCCACTGAGTTACAGCTTCATCATCGATCATGGCGTGGTTCCAAACTGGCTGGTAGCGCCGCCAATGCCGGAGGTCTATCGAAGCGCCGAAGATGCCAACCATGACTATTTAAAGATTCTATTATCTGCGACCGTGCTGCACGGGCTTATTGCCTTGTTGAGCGCCAGTATCTCACGGCTTCTCTGGCTACGTCTGACCGGATATCCAAGACTCAGGACCGCAGGCCTCTTCGCAGTTATAGCGGCCGCTGGCTACGTAGCCCTGTACGGCTATAAAATAGGATTTTATTCCAAGATATCCCTTATTGGATCCATCCTGACGGGCGCTTTGTTAGGCATCGGCATGGGCTGTTTCCATAGCTCCCGCGCCAGAATCGTTCTCCCCAAAAGATCACCGGGCGATTTTGCCGCAGGAATGCACGCGAAGGCCGCTTCCAAAACGTACAAGTCGAACGAGCCTTTCCAATAGTCGGGTGTGGCGCGCTGGTTCGTTTTGCAGCCTTCTATGACCAACGAGACCGCCTGGCGTGTTCGGCAAGGCTGACGCAGCTGCGACGATTCAAAACCAGATTACGTCGGGCAGTTCAATCTCCCAGGAACGTTATTACTCACTCGTTCACACCGCATTTTGCGCGACGTCAAGCCGTCCCTCTCGACTCGCCGGGATCACCGCATGGCATTCTTGGACACGAGCGATCCGGCTGGGATTGTGCGATTCCCTATTGTGGCCTTCCGAGCCACACGCCATCCATCGGCGCTCATAAAAAGTTGCCTTCATCACCCACAACTTTTTAGATATAGGGAGAAATAGACGGATTCGTCAGCCCCGGATCATCGAAACCCGCGCGGCGGTACATACGCCTTTCGCGGAGCTCGATCACGCTATCTTCTGACACTTCCCAATACCCAGGAAAGAGCGTTTTCAATACCTTCAGCACAAGGTATCGATCAGACGTATTAACCGCTGTTCGGCCCGGCTTTACCCGCAAGGGCGATACTCAGTGCTTGTCTAGGATATTGATCCCTTTCAACAGGTTGAGCGCTTCATTGAGGGGGTAATCCTGGAGCGCCAAGGTTTCCTCGGCCTTTTCCTCGGTCTTGTCTGCTCCCTTGCCCTTACCCTCTTTGTTGGCCTTGTCGTTGATCAAATGCCCCGTCAGGTCGGCTTCCTTGATGGGGCTGAATTCGGACTGCTGGGCCATTTCCAGCTTGACCTTGGAGATGGGCACGTCGGGTACGATGCCCTCAGCCTGGATGGAACGACCCGACGGGGTGTAGTAGCGCGCGGTGGTGAGCTTGACGGCTCCGCCGTTGCTGGTGGGCAGGATCGTTTGCACCGAACCCTTGCCGAAGGTCTTTTCGCCCATGATGACTGCACGCTTGTGATCCTGCAGCGCGCCGGCCACGATTTCCGAAGCCGAGGCGGAACCACCGTTGATCAGCACCACGATGGGCGCGCCCCTGAGCACATCGCCGGGGGTCGCGTTGAACTTCATCTTGGCGTCTTCGATACGGCCGTCGGTGTACACCACCAAGCCGCTGTCCAGGAAGGCGTCGCTCACCGCCACCGCGGCATTGAGCACGCCCCCCGGATTGTTGCGCAGGTCGAGCACCAGCCCCTTGAGATCGTGGGACTTCTTCAGCTCGTTGATGGCATCCAGCATGTTGTCGCCGGTCTTGGACTGAAAGCTGGTGATGCGGACGTAGCCGTAGCCTTCTTCGAGGGTCTTGCTCTTGACGCTCTTGACCTTGATGACGTCGCGCACGATCTTGATCTTGAGCGGCTGCTCCAGACCTTCGCGCACCACCGTCAGGGTGATCTCGCTGCCGGGCTCGCCGCGCATGCTCTTGACCGCGTCGTTGAGGCTCATCCCCTTCACCGGCTTGTCGTCGAGCCGGATGATCAGGTCGCCGGCCTTGATGCCGGCCTTTTGCGCGGGGGTGTCGTCGATGGGGGAAATGACCTTGACGAAGCCATTCTCCAGTCCGACCTCGATACCCAGCCCTCCGAACTGCCCGGTCGTGCCAACCTTCAATTCGTTGTACTGCTCCTGGTCAAGGTAGGCGGAATGGGGATCCAGACCGGTCAGCATCCCCCGAATGGCATCTTCCAGCAATTTGTTGTCGGTCACCGGCTCGACGTAATCCTGTCGAATTCGGTTGTAAACCTCCGAAAACGTCTTGAGGCCCTCAAACGGGATCGCATTCAGATCCCCGCCGTCCTTTTCGGCCAGGGCGGTCCCGCCGGCACCGACCAAGATGCCGATCGCGGCGCTGCAGGTGATCGCCAAAAGAGTCTTTCGGTTCGACATGAGATTTTTCCGTGAATGGATAGCGAATAAGGTATTTGTGGAGACGACGGTGGACGGCGTGGGCGGATCACTCGTTGCGCGCGCACCAGGCCAGCGGATCGATCGGCCGCCCCTTGTCACGTAGCCCGAAATATAGAGCAGGCTCGGATTGGCCACCACTGGAACCGACCCGCGACACCACTTCGCCCGCGTCGACCCAGTCGCCGACATCGCGCTGCAGGCTCTGGTTGTAGGCATAAAGACTCATGAGGCCGTTGCCGTGATCGATGATGGTCAGCAACCCGTAGCCCCGCAACCAATCGGCAAACGCCACCCGGCCTGCGGCCACGGCCCGCACGGTGTCCCCTTCGCGGGCCGCGATCAACACGCCATCCCAGCTCCCGGACATGCGCGGCGCCCCGAAACGCTGGCGCAAATCGCCCGCCACGGGCCATCCGAGCCGGCCCTTGGCTTCCGCCGGCGCAGCCGGTCCGGAAGGGGAAATCTCGGCTTCGGAAGCGGATTCAGGAACCTCCGCGTCAGCCTCGGGCAAGGCCGCGATCAGGCTCTGCAACCGACTGGCGTCTTCGTTCAACTGCAGCAACCGAGTACTCTTGTCCTTGCGCTCCCGCTCCAGGGCGGCAAGCAAAGCTTCCCGCTCGGTTTTTGATTGGTCGAGCCGGGCCCGCTTGCGGTCCAACTCGGCACGGCTGTCCTCGAGCCCCCGCATCTTGGCCTGCAGCGCGTCCTCCACGGCGCGCGCCTCGTCGAGATCGCGTCCAAGCGACTGCAACTGTGCCGCGCGGGCGCGATTAATGTAGCGGTAATAGGTTAACACGCGCCCGGAGGCTACGGCATCTTCCTGGTTCATCAGCAATTTCAGCCAGTCCTGACGGCCCAGGGCATAAGCGGACCGCACCTGGCCCACCAGGGCTTGATTATGATCGACCACCCGCTGGCGGATGCGGTCACGGTGCTGCCTGAGCTGTTCAGTTTCCTGTCCGGTATTTCTGATCTTGGCCTCCATCGCGCGCGCAGCCTCGGCCAGGCGACCGTATTCGGTTTCCAACGCTGCCAATTGGCCGGTAAGCCCATCCTTCTGCGCATCCAGCCCGCCGATCACCTTCTGCAAGCGCTTGATGCGTTCCTGAACGGCGCCGAGTTCCCGGCTCTTCTCGGCCAGCCTGCCGCGCTCGTCCGCCGAAGCGGCGGAAACCAGGCCTATCAGCAACAAGATCACTCGGGGTATCAGCAACACCGGCAATGCCTCGATCTCGATCCGCCCAGCCAGCCACGGTTTAAACCGTCGTAGAACCTGCGACCAGCTTGGGAACTCTTCACATCCAACGTATAATAGCCCGGCGCAACATGAGTCTTAGACCATTGATCGCCCGCCCGCCTGATTGTCCGCGGCATCGGATCGCAGGGCTCGCCGGGGCGATTCTACCGCCTTTTTGCGCCGACGCGCCGCAATGAGCCCTTGGGCTCTGCGGCGCATCTCCTGGGACCGCGATCCCGGCCAAAAGCCGCCTCAGCCATGGAAAATTCCCTGATCGCCACAGACGCGGACATTGCCAAGGCCGCCCAGTACCTGAAAGCACTGGGGCACCCGTTGCGGCTGAAGATTCTCTGCCAGCTGGGCGAAAACCGCATCAGTGTGCAGGACATCGTCGAACGGGTCGGGACAACCCAGAGCAATATCTCTCAGCATCTGGGGATCTTGCGGGAAAAAGGCATCCTGGCGTGCCAAAAGGACGCCAACCGGGTTTATTACTACGTGGACAACATCGATACGCTCAGACTGATCAAGCTGCTCAAGGAAATATTTTGCAAGACGTGAACGGCGTAATTACAAGACAAAATCCAATAGGTGTTTGATGGATTTCGAGAAAGTCATAGAATTTGGCAGTAATCACTGGATTTTAAGCAGTGGTTATTTTGTCGTCAGTTTGCTGCTGATTCAGGATTTGTTCGATACCCTGACCAGTAAGCATAAATCCATCTCGGCATCGGCGGCGGTCGCCATGATGAACGACGATAAGACCGTCGTCCTCGACGTTCGCGAGTCCCATGAATTCGCCAAGGGGCATATCGAGAACGCCCAGCACATTCCGCTGGCTAGCCTGGATGAAAAGATGTTCGTGCTGGAACAGCACAAGGACGCCCCCATCATCGTCACCTGTCAGCAGGGCACCCGCTCGCTGATGGCGTGCAAGAAACTCACCCAGCGCGGATTCAGCAAGATTCACGAGCTGCGCGGTGGCATGCAGGCCTGGGAAGACGCCAAGCTACCCGTGGTCGTGAAGAAAAAATAATCCACAAACCTCCAAACAGTCAGCATCAGGAACCCTCACATGGCTGAAGACAATCAGCAGGAAAAGCAGTTTTCCATTCAGAAGCTCTACGTCAAGGATGTCTCCTTCGAAAGCCCCAACGCGCCGCTCGTGTTCACCACCCAGTGGGAGCCGAAGGTCGAAGTCAACCTGGCCAGCAATGCCCAGACCCTGCAGGAAGACCTGTACGACGTCGGCCTGACGGTCACGGTGACGGTCAAGCTGGAAGACAAGACCGCCTATCTGGTGGAAGTCTGCCAGGCCGGGATCTTCGCCATTGCCGGATTCACCGAACAGGAACTGGGCCAGATGATCGGCAGCTTCTGCCCGACCATCCTGTTCCCCTATGTCCGCGAAGTGGTGTCCGACATCGTCTCCAAGGGCGGCTTCCCCCCCATGCTGCTGGCCCCCGTCAACTTTGACGCGCTTTACATGCAGCACCTGCAGCAAATGCAGGAACAGGCCGGCGCCGGTAGCAAGCTGAACTGACTCCCCCGTATCGGTTCCCGATGGGCATCAAGATCGCCGTCATCGGCGCCGGCTCATGGGGTACGGCGCTGGCGGTCCTGATCGCCGGAAACGGCCATCCGGTCAGACTCTGGGCGCACCGCCCCGAGCACGCGGAAAAGCTGGCGGTCGAGCGCCGCAACCGCCGCTATCTGCCCGATGCGGAATTTCCGGAACGACTGGACGTGGTGCCGAATCTCGCCGCGGCAGTCGCCGGCCGCACGGCGGTGATCGTCGCCGTGCCCAGCCACGCCTTCCGCGCCACGCTCAACGCCCTCGCGCCCGCGCTGCCTCCGGATTGCGCGATCGCCTGGGCCACCAAGGGACTGGAAGATCGGACCACGCAATTGCTGCACCAGGTGACCAGGGAAGTGCTCGGCAGCGAGCGGCCGCTGGCGGCGCTGTCGGGTCCGACTTTCGCCGGCGAAGTGGCTGCCGGGCAGCCCACCGCCATGACCGTGGCCTCATCCAACCCCCGATTCGCCCAACTGCTGGTGGACATCCTCCACAACCGCTCATTCCGGCCCTATACCACCGACGACCTGATCGGCGTGCAACTGGGCGGCGCCACCAAGAATGTGCTGGCGATCGCCGCAGGCGTGGCCGACGGATTGGGGTTTGGCGCCAACGCCCGCGCGGCCCTCATCACCCGCGGACTGAGCGAAATGATGCGGTTGGGCATGGCCATGGGCGGCCGGCGGGAAACCTTGATGGGACTGGCCGGGGTGGGCGACCTGATCCTGACCTGCACCGACAACCAGTCCCGCAACCGCCGCTTCGGGCTCGGCCTGGGCCAAGGGCGGCCGCGTGACCAGGTGATCGCCGACATCGGCCAGGAAATCGAAGGGATCGGCACAGCCCACACCCTCTACCAGCTAGCCACCGCCAACGGGGTCGACATGCCCATCAGCGAGCAGGTCTACCGCATCCTCTACCAAAACCTGACCCCGGCGGACGCCGTCGACAACCTGCTGCTGCGGGAACCCAAGGCGGAGTTGATTGCCACCCCCTAAAGGGGCCGCAGCATCAGTCCATCCGGGGTATCAGTCCATCCGGGGTATCAGTCCATCCGGGATTGACCAGCGCACATCCCCAGAAAGACCTCTTTCAATAGGGCGCCGACCGTCTACCCCTTCCGCATCACCTTGCCCTGCCGCCGCCAGCGGTCGACGATGCCGTCGATATTTAGGTCATCGGGGCCTTGCTTCCAGTAGGTGTGGAAATCCACGTCGTTGCTGTTGGGGGGCGGATCGGGACGGAAAAACTGGAACCGCACTGGCAGCGGCGTCCCTTCCCCCAGCACCATCGCTTCGCCGCGGCCCAAGGCGGTGAGGATGTCCACCAGGTCCGACTCGCCTTCGGGCACCAGCTTCTTGATGTAGGCCTGATCGTCGGGGTTGCTGATGCGCAGGCAGATATAGGTGCCGCACTGGGACAGCACGGTCTCCGAGAGTTCGTGGGGGCGCTGGCTGATGACGCAAAGACCCACGCCGTATTTCCGCCCTTCCTTGGCGATGCGCTCCATCGACTTGCGGGTACCCTCGAACTGGGTGTTGGATTCGCGCGGGATATAGGCATGGGCCTCTTCGCACACCAGCAGGATGGGAAACTCGCGGTTCTGCGGATTCCAGTAGTTGAATTCGAAGGCCAGCCGGCCGATCTGGGCCGACACCGTGGGGCGCACGTCGAAGGGCACCGGGCTAAGGTCGATGATGGTTACCTGGCACTTGCGTTCGCCCAGGCCCACGAAGTCGCGCAGCAGTCCGGTCAGGGACTCGGAATTGGTGCGTCGCTTGGGGTTGAGTAGGAAGTCGTAGCGGACGTCGTTGAGCCGGCTCACCAACTTGATGAGGAACTCATCGAACTGGCCGAACAGGGGACCTTTGGTCTTGCCAAAGTCGATGCGCATCTCGTTGGCTTCCTTGAAGGATTTGTAGACCTCCTCCAGGGAAAAATACACCGGCGAATCGATGGACACGGTTTCAAGCTGCAGTTCCGCCGCGGACTTCTTCTTCAGCGCGAAGATCGCCTCGCGCAGGAACGCCGTCTGTACCGACGACCCTGGATCGTTGCGGTCGATCAGCAGGTCCACCAGTTCGGCGAACGTCATCAACCAGTATGGAATCTCCAGCTTGCGGGCATCGAAGTAGCGGGTCAGCTGGGGATCGAAGGCCGCCTGAAGATTGCCTTCGGCATTGCGCCAGCAGTACTCGCCGTGCAGGTCGAGCAGGATGATGTGGGCCTTGGGCATGGCCTGCAGCGCCCGCTGGATGAAAGACGTGACCGACCAGGACTTGCCGGCGCCGGATTGGCCCAGGATGGCCAAATGGCGGCAGCAGGTGGCCGAGGCATCGAGAAAGACTTCGGTGGAAGGATGGCTGGGTAGATAACCCACCTTGAAGTTCTGCGACTGCAACTTGGTGAAGATCGAGTTGATCTCCTCCGGCGCCACCGCGTGGAGTTCCGCGCCGGGTGTCGGGAAATGGCGGACGCCGCGGCTGAACTGGTTGTCGGCGCTGATCTCGCCCAACGGCGTCAGCAGCACGGTGGAACCTGCCGCCGATCGGCAGCTGCGCACCGCCGGGCCCTCCACCTGGTTGACCAAGGCCAGCACCCGGATGCCTTCCTGGCGCACGGTGACATAGGTACCGACCTGACCGCTCACCTGGACTTCCCCGGCGACCGTCAGCATCGATTGGAATCCTTCATCCTCCTCCAGCAGCTTGGCCACCATCCGTCCGCCGCGCACCAATATCAGGTGGCCGATCAGGGTACTCGATTCGGCAGTCATCACGAACTCCTCGCAAGAATAGGGAAATGTCCGGGCCGGCTTACCAGCCGCCCTGGTCGTCATCGTCGTAAGGCTTGGGCTTGATTGAGCCGGGCAGCCTGGGCGGGCGGGCGGTGCGCAACAACACCAAGGCGCTGCCGACCACCAGCACGATCGCCAAAATCCACAGCCCCCAGAACACCGCCATCGGTTTTCTCTTCAAAAAGCCTGCGGAAAGCAATAGGATAAGGGCTTCCCGGTCCCCGGCCCCGGCTTCCGCCGCAGTTGCCGGTACCGTCCCGCCCACCGTAGCCAGGAGTATTCCCCATGACTGCATCCGTCTGGCGCGTCGGCCAAATCCTGAATTCGGTGCAGAGCAGCTTCGTCGGCCTGCTCCGGGTCTGGTCCATTCCCATCGTGTTGCTGCTGAGCCTCGCCTCCGGCTACACGACCTATTATGGTATGTCTTTCTTCATTACGTGGTGGATCGCGCTGATCATCACGATCGCTGTGCAATCCATCATCGTGATCTGCACTCTGGAACTGGCCGCCACCCATTGGCGCGCCAACCTGCCCCGCTATCTGGCCATCGCCAGCTCCCTCGCGGTGGCGCTCGCCGTGTCGGTGTCGTTTTCCTATTTCAAGTTCTACGAGTTTTCCGAACGGGACGGCTTGCTGCTGGAGCGCCAAACCCGGCTGGAGAAGGAAATCGGCGCCTACCTGGACAGCGTCGCCGGGCTCAAGACCGACTTGGTGGCCCACCAGAAGACCAAGACAGAGGCGGCCGCCAAGGAAGCCAATCAGGCCTACGTCGGGGCCCATCCCGCCATGGAGGGCGAGTTCCGCCACAAGGTGGGCCGGGGACCGTTCTGGCACCATTACCACGAGCTCGAACAGCAGGAAAAGGACAACTTCGCCAAGCTGGAAACCGAACTGACCGGGCTCGACCCGCTGCTGCAAGGGCTGCGCGCCGCGGAACGCCAATTCAGCTTCGACCCCGCCGATGCGGGGGCTTACAAGCGGCTCGCCGCCGCCTTCCAGCAACTGCAGGGGGCGGTGATGGACCTGGCGTCGAGCCAGGGCTTTCCGGCGCCGAAATCGCCGGTGCTCATTCCCTACAGCGAATTCACCCGCGGCATGACGCCCAGTTTCGACATGTGGCGAAACATCTCGTGGTTCGCCCTGGCCTGCGCCGCCATGGTGGACTTTTTCACCCTGATCCTCTCCTACCGGCTGGAATCCACCGCCCCGGGCCCCCTCACCGAGGAGGAGCAGGAGCTGGCCTATCAGGGCTTGCGGCAGTTCTGCGAGTTCACCATCAACCACAACGACGAGCTCGAGTTCCGCATCGAAAAGACCGAACTGGAACGGGCACGGCGGGTTTCCGACTGGTCGCGCATGTTCACCGTGGCCTTCCTGCTCAACCGCGGCTATCTCCGGAAAATCGGCGGCAAGACCGTCGAGTTCGCTCCCAACCTCTATCCCATCATTGCCGAACGGCTCAAGATCAGGTCGGTGGACCCCGAAATCAAACCCCGCCCCGCTGGCACCGAGGCGCTGAAGGCGCAGATGGAGCGCAAACTCTATGGTTGATGACTGGCTCGACACCGACGAACCGTGGGACGCTGGCTTCGAAAGCGGCCGGCGGCTGGTGGTGGCCCGCATCGGCCCCTTCGTGCGGGTGTACCCGAGGCCGCCCCGCTACGTGCAGCGGTTCTATCACCGCGTGCACGACCTGCCCGTCGTCGATTGGGCCGTGCCCGTCGCGCCCTTGCAGCTGGGCGCCCTGTGCACCCTGACCGCCGACCTGCGCATCCGCTTCCAGCCGACCTACCAGTACGCCCGCGAGAACCTGGATCATCTCGGCGAAATCGTGGAGCACATCCAGGGGAGCCACCTCGGCTTGCTGCAGGATCTGGCGGAACAGGAACTGCACCGGATGGAATGGGACACGAGCTGGCTGGAAAAGGGCTGCGGCACCGTGGAGCGGGCGCTGGAGCGCAGCGTCAGCGAGCATTTGGCGATTCGCAACATCCAGTGCCGCACCCGCTGCCTGGTGCATCCGACTTTCGGCGACCTGGGCCGCATCGGCGCCGACCACGTCGCCCCCTGGTCGCGCCACCGCACCCTCTACCTGGCCCTGATGGAACGCCACAAGCACGCGCAGGAAGAGCATCACCGCACGGTCACCGAATACAACCGCACCACCCGGGAACGGGAACTGGAGCGGGACACCCAGCTGCTGGAAATGGAAAGGCAGCGCGAAGCCCTGGCCAAGGCCAAGCTGGAAACCGAAATCGAACGGTTGAAAACGGAACTGGCCGCGGAGGAACGGCGCCAGGCCCAACGCCTGGAAACCGAAGCCAGGCTTCACAAGGAACAGATCAGCCACACCGCCAGCCTGCGCACCCTGGAAATGGAAGCCGACCTGGACGAAAAGAGCCGCCGCGCCCAGACCATGAACGAAATGGAAAACCACCTGAAGCGGGAAATCGAGCTGCTGGCCATGGAGCGCCAGCGGCTGCTGCTGGAAGAGGAGATCCGCGAGGTCAAGGTGGCCAAGGCCAAGGGCTGGGTCATCAACGCCAAGCGGCGCTTTCCCCTGGGCAATCATCAGGACGCCCCACCCGATGAGGGCGTCGAATTGGTCAAGCCATCGGAATCAGCAGACTAACCAGCGTACCCGCGCCTGCCGACGAAAATCCCGGCATTCTGATCCGGCGGAGTCGATCCCGCCGCGTGCCCAAACCTGGAGCCGGCCACCGTGGACCGGCTCCACGCCCATTGGCAGAACGATCTTCAGTTCTTAAGCGCCTGCAGGTTTTCCTGAGGGGCGCTGGCCGCCTTGGCGTAAAGGGAGTGGGCGCCGAACCGCATCTGGTGGGGCCGGCCCAGTTTCTCGGCGGTGAAGTCGATGGCCCATTGCTGTTTCAGTTCCTTGCCGTCCCAGTGGAACAGCTTGAGAAACTGCTCGTTGTCCTTGCCCTTCTTGTCCCAGTTGGCCAGGAGCGATGAGCTGTAATAGAGCCGTTTGCCGTCCCAGCTGGATGACACCATGTTGACCTGGGCGCCGATGTGCTTTTCGTAGATCTGTTTCGGCGCGTGGGGATTGCTGATGTCGAAGGCGCGGGAGTTGCCGTCCATGAAGGTGTTCACCCACAGCAGCTTGTCGTCATTGGAAATGGAGATATCCACCGGCAGCGGCACCTTGCTGGGATCGCCGATGTCCGCCACCGCCTTGGCCTGCCATTCGCCCTTGTCGTCCGCGTAGATCAGCCAGATCTGGGAAGTCAGCGCGGTGCTGGTGAAGCAGTAGTCGTGGGTCTCGCCCCAGGCGCAGCGGATTTCCAGGGGGGCGCCGGGAACGTCGAACACCTTCTTGGGCTGCAGGGTGTGCAGATCCCAAGTCACCACGGTATTGCCGAAGTGCTTCATGGCCTCCGGGTCGGTCAGCATCTTGCCGAAGTCCATCATGTAGTTGTTCCAGCCGGTGAAGGAAGAACTCACCAGCAGATTCTTGCGCGGCAGGGCGCGCACGTCGTAGTCGTAGCCGTCGGCGTACTTGCCGGTCTTGATGGCGCCGCGCAGGTCGCTGTCGGTGGGCAGCCAGTGGGTGGCGACGTAGTTGCCGTCGTTGGTGTATTCCACCAGGGCGGTGCGGCCGCCGTGATCCTTGTTGTTGGACAGGCCGGTGATGATCATCCGCCCCGGCAGGGCATACAGGGTGTGCGGCCCCACCACGCCGCCGGATTTGGCGACGAAGTCGGTGACGGTCTTGGTCAGTTTCGGCTTGGCGGGATCGGATTTCACGTCGAAGATGAAGATCTTGCTGGTGTCCAGTCCGCCGGCCCACAGGTACTGGCGGTCGTCGGTGAAGTCGGAGTGGTGGGCCTCGTTGCGTCCGCCCACGGACAAGGTGGCGACCACCTTGCCGTAGTGCTCAGACTTGGGGTTGACGTCGACGGTCACCAGCTTGTCCTGGGCATCGCCCAGGCCTTCCACGCCCAGGGTCCAGACGTAGACGTAATCCTCCTGGCCGGTGATCTTCTTCATATAGGGGCTGGCGCAGGTCTCGTCGGCGCGCGTTGCGGGAGGCAGGGCCAGGAGCGTGGCGGCCGCGGCCAATATCAGAGTGCGCGGATGGGTCGAAGAACGATGAAGGGTTGTCATGAGTGCATAACCTCTCTTAGGTGTGTAATGCCGGCGTTTATTCGCCGGTCGTGGGATCGATGCGGCTGACGACCCGGCGGACGCTATCCACCGGAAACTCGCCTTGCTCGGCGTGCCGTCTCACCAGGTCTTCGCTGGGAGCGATGTACACGCAATAGACCTTGTCGTCGGTGACATAGCTCTCGATCCATTGGATGGTCGGCCCCAGTTCGCGCAGCACGCCGCAGGATCGCTGCGAGATGGCATGGAGTTCGGCGCCGCTCAACTGGCCGGCACCGGGGATGGTGCGTTCGATGATGTACTTGGGCATGGATGAATTCCTCGGAATCAATATGACCGGTCGTCTCGAAAAAAGGCAAAATTTTTAGCTTCGGAACAGTTCTCCCAATAGGTGGTTGCAACAAGTCTTCAATGGCCGGGTGGATTGTTCGATCTTCATGCGCAACAGGGCGCCCTGCCAAGCATCCGTGAGGAAATCGGCCAGATCCTCGGCGGTCCGGTCGGTGCGGAAATCACCCTCCCGTTGGCCCCGGGAAATCCCTTCACACAGTTTATCGCGGTAGCGATGCACCGCTTCCTGCAAAGCCGCTCGGCAATGATCGCTGGTATCGCCGACCTCTCCCATGAGATTGCCCAGCAGGCAGCCCCCTTTGTAGCTGCGCCGCTCCAACTCGCCGATCAGTTCGTCGAAATAGGCCCTCAGGGCCAACGCCGCTGAACGGTCCGACACACTCAGGTGTCGATCCAGCAGGGTGATAAACGGCTCGATGTAATGCCGGATCACTTCCCCACCAAATTCTTCCTTGCTGCCGAAGTAGTTATAAAAAGAGCCCTTCGGCACCCCGACCCGGTCGAGGATCTGCTGCAGGCCGGTACCGTGGTAGCCGTGTTCCATCAGAAGACTGACGCCCTCGTCGAGAATCTTGTCCTTGTTCAGCAGCTTGAGGCTAGTGCGGCTCATGGCGCGAATAATATGACCGGTCGTCTTATAATGCAAGCGATGTTCCTCGGGGGATTCGTTGGCGGATGCGGTGCTTCCCGGAATGCCGGGAGGCATAGACTGGTGACGACAATCTTGAGTCCGCCAATGCCGTCCGCAAACGTTCCCGCAAAATCCGTTGACCCTGCAAAGAACGATCAACGAAATTTGCAGACTGCCGCGATTCCGGCACCACCCCATCCCCCGCTTTCAGCGGCTTTGATCCACGGAGCCAGTCCCGCCCCCCAGCAGCACCCAGCCCCATCAACCCCGGAAAATACGAACTACCCAGCTGAATTTAATCGACTTAATGCGGAGCAGATCGATCTGGTCAAGCAGCACCGCCCAAGCTCTGGCACAAAATTTGGTGCTCCGATGTCAGTCCCGATGGCGGACGATTCTGAGCTAGCGACACCTAGGACACATCATGACCAGTCAACAAGAATCCGTCGATCTTCCGACCATGCTGCACCGGAGATGGGCATTCCACACGTTCGCCCAATCACCGGCACACCCCTTCGAATCGGTGAGGCGCCGCTTGCCGGCACCCGACGGCATCGGCGATTCCGGCCTTGTGTTCTTTATCGCCCTTGCCGCCGTTACCGCCGCAGGCTGGCTCACCCGGGAAGATCCCGCCAGCACCCGCCTGGACTGGAACTACCAACTGGGCGTCATCGGCGGCGTGATGCTGCTGGCTTTGCTGGCCTACCCCCTGCGCAAAAGGCTGCGCTCGCTGAGGCACCTGGGAAGCATGAAATCGTGGCTTCGCGGCCACGCCATTCTCGGATTGGCCGGCCCTACGGTCATCCTGTTCCACGCCGACTTCCAACTGGGTGCGGTCAACAGCAACGTGGCGCTGTTCTCCATGCTGCTGGTGATGGCCAGTGGACTGGTAGGCCGCTATCTCTACCAGAAGATCCACTATAAGGCACACGGCACCGAAATTACCTTGCAGGACCTGAAGGACTATCTGGGGACTTCCAAGCACGACGTCGCTCAAGCGCCATTCATGAGCGCCGAAGCGCTGGTCGCGCTGCAGCGCTTCGAACAGGCGGAACTGCCTCAGCCTGCCGCGCAGGGTGCCCGCGCCTGGAAAATCCTGACGCTCGGGTTCCGCAAGCGGCTCACACAGAGGGCCATCGACAAACTGCTGTGGCAAGACCGGGTGGCACACTGCGAATCCGACGGTTTTGGCCGGATTCAGGCGGAAGCTTTGTGGAACTACGAGCGCGTCCTCTCCCGCAACTATCTAGAGGCGGTTCGAGTAGTCGCAGAGTACCAGATCTACCTCCGGATCTTCGCTCTCTGGCACGTCATCCACATTCCCTTGATGGTCATGTTGGTCATTACTGCCGTCGTGCACGTGGTGGCCGTGCACCTCTACTGAGGACAGTCCTGAATAAATAAAGCTAGAGAGTCCGGCAGGTGGCGCGCCCCATGAGCAAGGAACACAGGGCTGGATTCAGGCCATTTCAGGACTGAATTACCTCAGCAAGTGCCGCGGCGGCCAACACGCGCTCATCGCAATGCAACAACATTTCTCAATCCCCCTCAAGCACGCGACCCGAACACCCGACGAAAGCGAAGCCGACGTTCGGGACTGATCGTTGAGGCCGATCAACGCCCATCCCGCAGCATCTGCCGTTCCAAGTCCAGCAGGAAGTCCTCGAGATGCCTTTGGTCCTGAGGCGAGATAGAACTGAAGCGCCCCCCTATGACGGAATGCTTCGCCCAAGGCAGAGTTTCGACGAAGCAGACGGCTAGGTTGAAACGGACGGTTTCGCCCTGCGGCAGAGTGATGGCGCAGTTGATCAGCTCTTCGTGGGCATGCAGCGGCGCCGACAATTTGGCGAGCACCGCCAGCCCTTCCCGCGACAGATTGGCAACCGTGCCGTTGACCTTCAGATCTTCGACGAACTGATCACCGTGGAAGCCTACATGCTGCGATGGCGACATGGGAATCCGATGACTGCGGCGGCGCTGCAAATGGATGATTTCGGTGGGCGGCGTGGCCCGGTAGGTGACTGGCCCCGCGCTGGTGTCGGTCGCGAACTCGGTGACGGTGAAGGAAATCCCGATTCCGCGCAGGACGGCTTCCACCCTGAAGCGGCCTTGTTCGGCGACCAATGGTTGGCCGATTGCCGGGTTTAGTTCATCGAAGATCAGCGCACCCTCCTCGATTCGAAGCAACGACGACACGAAGGGGTAATTGGATCCGGGTACCATCACGCTCAGCAGCAGATGGTGCCGGCACAGGTCGTCGAGGAGCGCAGCGATTCGATCGGGATCGGTGATGCGGTCGGGGCCCGCATCTTCCAGAGACTTGAGATTGTTACGGCCAGGCTCGACCGAAGAACGGCGCAGCAGCCGTGAAAGCCATTTCAGCATGGAAACTCAAACCGACAGCAGCCGGCGAGAGGTCGCGGGTCGCTGGCCGACTCCGTCCGGGCCGTAAGTCAGGCTATTGGCAGGTCGTTCGTGCAAGACGTCCAGGCAACGCTGCACATGTTGACGCAACAGGGTGATATAGGCGCCGTTGGTATCGTTGAGCCGCTCGCATTCTCCCGCGAGGGCGGCAATCTCTTGCCACGTGGCGGCAAGCCGCGCCCGTCCTTGATCGGACCCAGGCAGCATATCGAGGCAGGCCGGCATCGCAGGCATTCCGCGCCGTTTCAGATCATCGCTCAGCGCAAGGCTCAATTGGTTGATGGTACGCGCCAACTGCTCCTTGGCGACGGTGACCTCGTCGAGCAATGCCGCATCCCGGGCGCTCAGCACTTCTTCTTCCCGCTGCAACAGCGACCGCATGTCGCCGATCCGGCTCAGCAGTTCCTCGAGCCTTGCCTGAGTGGCGGGGAAATCCAGGCTCATAGCGACTATTGCAACTCGGCGGCGAGCAGACGCTTGGCGATGTTTTCCGGGTTGATGACGTATTGGCCGTTCTGGATCGCTGCCGCGATGCGCCGGACCTTTTCCTGATCGACGACCGGGGCGTCGTTCACTGCCGCCTTGAGATCGTTGACCTTCAGGCTGACACCCGACTCGATCCCTGCGTCGTCAGTGGATCCGGTGGCGGGGGTCGCGTTGTCCGACCCGGTTCCGGGCTTCTTGGTCGCGGTGGCTACCACCTGGGTCGCGACTCGATTAATGGATAGGTCCATGACTTTTCTCCAGCTTCGTTCTGTTGAAAGGGTTATCGGCGCTCGCCTGGGCTTCTTTAGGTCAAATTCTCGGGCATCAAAACCGGGCAAGCCCGACAAGGCACCCTCAAGGATTGATGTCCACCGTGCCTTCCGCACTCACGGTTGCCTGAATCACCCGCCCCGACTGGACGTTGCGAACCCGGATCCGCTGGCCTTTTTCACCATCCATCAGGGCAATGCCGGCCATCGAAATTTCCAGCCCTGCCGAGTTGTTGCGGATCGTCACCTGGTCCCCCCGCTTCACCAGTCTAAGGGTAGTCAGCATTTCCGGAACCAGTACCGTCTTCGCCGGCAAGCCCTTCTTGACCGGTTTGCCGATGACCTGCTGGGGACTCAGAAATTGGCCGTTCAACTGGGCGATGTCCCGTGGCTCGCTGACGACATCCAGCGCCGAGAGGACGGTGCCCGCTCTGACAGCGGTGGTCAGCACGGCCACTTCCTGAATCACCCCGACATAGGCCCGATGATAAATCAGCCACGGCCGTTCGCCGCTGCAGCGCACGCCGAGGGACATATTGCCCAGGTCGCGAGAGCCTTGGGTCGGGAACACCTCCAACGGGGTCGAACATAGCGCAAGTTGCAAGCGGCTGTCCAGCGGAGGAATTTCGATCCGGTACTCGGCATCGGGGCGTCGAGAATTTGACTCCAGGTAATGCCGAATGGCCGAGCTGATGGATTCGAGCGGCTGGAACGCCGGGTCTGCCGCGAGGGCGGGCGGGTGTCCGCAAAACACGGCCGGGACAAGGACTAAGGCGGTCCTGGCCCAAGACCCGAGCAAACCGGAACCCGCGGGCCGGCACCGCTTCGGATGCGGCGGAAAATTGCCGGCAACAGCAGGCGCGGATCGGCGAATGCTCATAACACCATGAAATTTCATTTGTTAATTTTATGGCCCGGAATCTGCTTGGTAACTGACAAACGATTTTCGGAGCCGCACCATGGCCATCAGTTTTGACACCGCATTAGGTATCCACCCGCTAGCGCTGAAGCTGCGCGAGCAGCGCAACGACATTTTGGCAGGGAACCTGGCCAATGCCGATACCCCCAACTACAAGGCGCAGGACCTGGATTTCCAGGCGGTCCTGCAAGGAGTGGATCGCTCCTCGGCTCCCATTAGGCCAACCGTAACCCAGGCCGCTCACCAACTGCCGCCCGAATCAGCGTTCGGTTCGGAACTCAAGTATCGCATCCCGTCGCAGCCCTCGCTGGACGGCAATACCGTGGAAACCGAGCGGGAGCACCTGCGGTTCGCCGAGAACGCCGTGCAATACCAGGCGTCACTGCAGTTTCTCAGCAACAAATTCATCGGCTTGAAGACCGCCATCAAGGGAGAGTAAGCCATGTCCTCCTTCAAGATTTTCGATATCGCGGGCTCAGCCATGGGAGCCCAGTCGCTGCGGCTCAACCTGGTGGCCAGCAACCTGGCCAACGCCGATGCGGTGACCAGCAGCGTCAATCAGACCTATCGGGCGCGCCAGCCGGTGTTCGCCACCGAACTGCAGTCGGCGCTGGACCAGCGCGGCGCCGGAGCCGGGGTGGAGGTGCGGGGCGTGGTGGAAAGCCAGGTACCGCCGCGGATGGAGTATGCCCCGGATCATCCTTTGGCCAATGCGGACGGCTACATCTTCCGGCCCAACGTCGACACCATCGAAGAGATGACCAACATGCTGTCGGCGTCGCGTTCCTACCAGGACAACGTGGAAGTGGCCAACACCGCCAAGCAGTTGTTGCTGCAGACCTTGAAACTGGGTGAGTGAGAGAAACCGTCATGACCACCATCGATACCAAAACTCTGGATGCCTTGGGTTTGACCCAAAAGCCGGCCGCCGCGGCAACCAACGGAAACGCACTGGGACAGGATGTTTTCATGAAATTGCTGGTTGCCCAGTTGCAGAATCAGAACCCCTTGAATCCCCAGGATGGCAAGGACTTCGTGGCCCAACTGGCCCAATTCAGCGTGGTGGAGGGCATCGAGTCCATGAAATCGGCATTCAGCGATTTCTCGTCTTCCTCCGCCCAGGGACAAGGCCTCCAGATGGCGAACCTGGTGGGCAAGAACGTCCTGGTCGCCGCGGATCGGGGTGTTCTGGACAGTTCCGGCAGCGTCCGCGGGAAATTGAATCTGGCCGATCCCTCGGACCGCGTCACCGTCGACATCTATGACGAATCGGGCAAAGCGATCCGGTCGATTGACCTCGGCGCGCAGCCGGCGGGCGAGGTGGAATTCACCTGGGACGGCAAGCTGGACGATGGAATCACGGTGGCGCCAAAAGGCGTTTACGGCATCAAGGCGAAGGCCTTGCAGAACGGTGGCGGGCAGTTGGCGCTGCAGCCGCAAGTCGAAGCACCGGTGGAGAGCGTGGTGATGGGAGGGGCGAACGGGGTACAGGTTGATTTGGGCGTCCTGGGCAAACATGGCCTGAAGGACATACTCGAAGTTCTTTAATCGTTAGGAGACTGTCATGGGCTTTACTACTGCACTGAGCGGCCTGAATGCCGCTTCCAACATGCTGTCGGTGACGGGCAATAACATTGCCAACGTCAACACCGCCGGTTTCAAGAAGTCGCGTTCCGAATTCGCCGACGTCTACGCATCCTTGGGTGGGTCGAGCAAGACCACTCCCGGCGCCGGCGTCGTGGTCGCCAACGATGCCCAGCTGTTCACCCAGGGCAATATGCAGTCGACCGACAATACCCTCGACCTGGCGATCAGCGGAGACGGCTATTTCGTGCTGGGCGAGAGCACCAGCAATACCCTGGCGCGCACCTTCACCCGGGCCGGAATGTTTCATGCCGATGAAAACGGCTACATCGTCAACAATGCCAATCAACCGGTGCTGGCCTACCGCGCCAACGGCACCACGGTAGCCGAGGGGTTCAGCACCGGCGTGTTCCAGCCGGTTCAGATCGGCGCCACCCAGGGCCAGCCCCGGGCCACCACATCCATCACCACGTCCGTCAATCTGGATTCGCGGAAAACCGGCCCGACCACGGGTTTCGACCCGGCAACGAACGGCACCGACGGCACGCCGAATCCAACCTCGTACACCTCGACCTCCTCGGTGACCATTTACGATTCCCTGGGTAATACCCACACCCAGACCAATTATTTCGTCAAAATGCCGACGACTCACGACGACGGCACCGGCACCCAGGTGGCGACCGGCTATGGCGTCAATCAGTGGCGGGTTTACACCTATATCGACGGCCAGCTCATTCCCGATCCGGCCTCTCCAGCCTTGTTGGGCAGCGAACCGACCGGAATGATCGATGGCTCCAGCCTGATGCAATACGACCAGTCCGGCCAGTTCAAGGGATTCATCACCGATCCGGCCAACCCGACCAGCTTCGGTGCTACCGGCACCCGAATCGATTATGCCGCGGCCCCACCCACCATCGCCCCGGACGCCGCGCCGCTGCAAATCAGCCTGGACCTGACCGGCAGCACCCAGGTGGGCAATCCCTTCAGCGTCAACACCTTGTCGCAGGACGGCATGGCGATCGGCAAGCTGACCGGGCTCGACATCAATGAACAGGGCGTCATCCTGGCCCATTTCAGCAACGGCGCCACCCGGCCCTTGGGCGAGGTTGCCCTGGCCCGTTTCCCCAACTCCCAGGGTCTTTCCAAGCTGGGCGACACCAAATGGGGCGAGACCACCGAGTCCGGGGCGGCATTGTATGGCGTGGCGACCACCGGGTCGTACGGCGCCATCAAGTCGGGAAATCTGGAATCGTCCAACGTGGACCTGTCGGGACAGCTGGTGACCCTGATCGTGGCGCAGCAGGCCTATCAGGCCAACGCCCAGACCATCAGCACCGAAAACGAAGTCATGAAGACGATCCTGCAGATCCGCTGATCGTAAGCCACCCGGAGAGCTGTCATGGACCGCGCCATCTACCTCGCCATGAACGGGGCCAAGCAGATCAACCTGGCCCAGGCATCCAACGCCAACAACATGGCGAACGCCGCCACCACGGCATTCAAGGCCGACCTGGAGCAATTCCGCAGTCAGCCGGTATTTGGCGAGGTCTATCCCAGCCGGGTCTACGCCATGACGGAACGGCCCGGCGTCAATTTGTCGCCGGCTGCCCTGCAGGCCACGGGACGGGATCTGGATGTGGCGATCGACGGCGAGGGCTGGATCGCCGTATCCGGCAAGGACGGCCAGGAAGCCTACACGCGGGCAGGAGATTTGCATGTTACTGCTCAAGGGCAGTTGGTGACGGGAACCGGACTCCCGGTGGTGGGCAACGGCGGGCCGATCGCGCTGCCGCCCTACCAGAAACTGGAAATCGGCAGCGACGGCACCGTCAGCATCATTCCGCAGGGCGGCAACGCCACGGTGATGGCGGCGCTGGACCAGATCAAACTGGTGAATCCGGCCAAGGACCAGCTGGAAAAGGGCGAGGACGGCCTGATGCATGTCAAGGGAGGGCAAGCGGCCGCCGCGAGTCCGCAGGTCCGGCTGCTGACCGGCAACCTGGAAGCCAGCAACGTGAATATCGTGGAAGAAATGGTGCAGATGATCGATCTGCAGCGGCAGTACGAGATGCACATCAAGTTGATGAAGTCCGTCGAGGACGACGGCGCCGCCAGCTCCCAGCTGCTCAAGCTGGGATAACGCAACAAGGGGTAACCGACATGACCACACCATCGCTTTGGATCGCCAAGACCGGACTGGATGCGCAGCAGACCCAGATGTCGGTGATCTCCCACAATCTGGCCAACGTCAACACCACCGGGTTCAAGAAAGAACGCGCCATGTTCGACGACCTGCTGTACCAGAACGTGCGGCAGGTGGGGGCCCAGTCGACCCAGAACACCACCTTGCCGTCCGGCCTGCAGCTGGGAACCGGCGTGCGCACCGTCGCCACCGAGAAGATTCACACCCAGGGCAATTTGATCCAGACCGGCAACCAGCTCGATGTCGCCATCAACGGCCGCGGCTATTTCCAGGTGCTGCTGCCCAACGGCGATGTCGCCTATACCCGCGACGGTTCGTTCAAGCTCGATGCCGGTGGCCAGATCGTCAACAACAGCGGCTACACCATCGACCCCGCCATCACCGTGCCTACCGGCGCCCAAAGCGTGACCATCGGCACCGACGGCACGGTATCGGTGCTGCAGGCCGGCACCACCGCGCCGGTACAGGTCGGCAACATCCAGATCGCCGATTTCATCAACCCCACCGGCCTGGAGCCCATCGGGGAAAACCTCTACCGGGAATCGGTGGCGTCCGGCGCCCCCATCGTCGGCCAGCCGGCGACCGACGCCTTCGGCAAGACGCTTCAGGGAAATCTGGAAGTCTCCAACGTCAACGTGGTGGAAGAACTGGTGAACATGATCGAAACCCAGCGCGCCTACGAGATGAATTCCAAGGCGATCCAGACCACCAACGACATGCTCGGCTTTGCGTCGAACACTTTGTAATGTCATCGAAGGGTGACCGCCATGAAACGTCTTTACCTTCTACTCGTCCTCGCTCAGCTGAGCGGTTGCGCGGCCATCCTCACCCCCCCGCCCAGCCGCGACCCGGCCTACGCCGCGGCCCGGCCGGAAGACGCCATCACTCCGCCGGCCAATCCCGGCTCCATCTATCAGCCCAACGGCGGCCTGTTCCTGTTCGAGGACGTTCGCGCCCGACGGGTCGGCGATACCCTGACGGTACGGCTGGTCGAAACCACCAACGCCAAGAAGAAGGCCGACACCTCCGCCGGCCGCGATGCCACCACCACGGTCAAGGCGCCGGTCATTCTGGGCCAGGAAGCGGCCCAGATTCTCGGCTACGAGATGAAGACCAGCCTGGAATCCGCCAACAAGTTCGATGGAAGCGGCTCGTCCGACCAAAGCAACGCGCTGACCGGCAATGTCACGGTGACCGTGGTGGAAGTGCTCTCCAACGGCAATCTGCGGGTACAGGGCGAGAAGCGGGTCGGGCTTAATCAGGGCAACGAGTACATCAAGCTATCAGGTGTCGTCCGACCGGTGGACATCGACAGCGCCAACACGGTGGATTCCACCAAGGTGGCCGACGCCACCATGATTTACAACGGCGATGGCGTGCTGGCCGACGCCAACCGCATGGGCTGGCTGCAGCGCCTGTTCACCAGCGTGCTGTTCCCTTACTAAACGCCGTAGGATTGGGTTAGACGCGCGACCACCAGGCCATTCCGATTACCAAGGCACCCCGTGCGCGTCGTAATCCATCAATCAAGGCGACATCAATTCTCGGAGCACGACAATGAATTGGTCTAACAGCATCCGACGCATCTCCCGCTTCCTCGGAGTCGCTGCCATGGTCTTCGCATCCGCCGCCCACGCGGAACGCATCAAGGACATCGCCTCGCTGGCGGGGGTCCGCACCAATCAGCTGGTGGGCTACGGCCTGGTGGTGGGACTCACCAACACCGGCGACAAGAATACCCGGTTCACCAGCCAGAACCTGCGCAACCTGATGCTGCAGCTG
Source organism: Methylococcaceae bacterium (assembly GCA_012026715.1). GTDB lineage: Bacteria > Pseudomonadota > Gammaproteobacteria > Methylococcales > Methylococcaceae > VEPB01. The sequence goes on from VEPB01000343.1 coordinate 25,924, forward strand.
GGCACCAACTTCAACGTCCCGCCGGGAACCGACCTGAAATCCAAGAACATCGCCGCCGTCAGCATTACCGCGGAATTGCCGCCGTTCGCCAAGCCGGGCCAGGCCATCGACGTGACCGTCGCATCCTTGGGCGACGCCAAGAGCCTGCGGGGTGGCAGCCTGCTGATGACCCCCTTGAAAGGCGCCGACGGCCAGGTCTACGCAGTCGCCCAGGGCAATCTGGTGGTGGGGGGCTTGAGCGCATCCGGCCAGGATGGCTCCAAGGTCACCGTCAATGTTCCCAGTGCCGGCCGCATCCCCAACGGCGCCACGGTGGAACGCGAGGTGCCGACCGGCTTCAACCAGGGCGGCGCCCTGGTGCTCAACCTGCATACGCCGGACTTCTCAACCGCCAACGGCATGGCGGAAGCCATCAACAGCGCCTATGGCGCCGGTACGGCCCGTGCCATCGATGCCTCTTCGGTTCAGATCGCGGCGCCGCGCGACCCCTCGCAACGGGTGTCGTTCACCTCGCTGGTGGAGAATCTGGAAGTCACCCCGGGGGCTGCGCCGGCCAAGATCATCGTCAACTCGCGCACCGGCACCGTGGTGATCAGCGATCACGTGCGAGTTCAGCCGGCCGCGGTCACCCACGGCAACCTCTCGGTGACCATCACCGAAAGGCCCCAGGTCAGCCAGCCCAATGCCTTCTCGGCCGGACAGACCGCCGTGGTGCCCCGCTCCGACGTGAAGGTCAGCGAGGAAGCCAACCGCATGTTCGTGTTCAAGCCCGGGGTCTCGCTGGATGAGATCGTCAAGGCGGTCAATCAGGTGGGGGCGGCGCCCAGCGACCTGGTGGCGATACTGGAAGCGCTCAAGAGCGCCGGCGCGCTACGCGCCGAACTCCTCGTGATCTAGGAGCCAAGATCGTGATCAAGCAATCCGGACCGGCTGACGTCTACACCGATTTCCATGGGCTTGCCCAACTCAAGGGCCAGGCCCGGCAGAATTCGCCGGAAGCCTTGAAGAAGGTCTCGCGCCAGTTCGAATCGCTGTTTTTGCAGATGGCCATGAAGAGCATGCGCCAGGCCACGATCAAGTCCGACCTGATGAACTCCAGCCAGGCCGACACCTACCGCGAGATGTACGACCAGCAGATGGCGCTGGAACTGGGCAAGCGTTCCCGGCTGGGACTGGCCGACATGATCGAGCGGCAGATGGGCGGCGCCAAGGGCGACAGCGCCGCGACCGCCGGCAAGAATCTCAACGAATACCGCAAGGAAGCCGGCCTGCCCATGCAGGCGCTGGATCGCGGCAGCAGCGACGCCGCCGGCGCTTCCAAGCTGCAGGCGGTGCAGCGCCAGGTTTCCGAACTGGCGGACTCGGTGAGACCACCGCTCCCGGCAGGTCGGCGCGGCGCCTTTTCTTCGCCGGAGGAGTTCGTGCAGGAGCTCTGGCCCCACGCCAAGGCGGCGGCAGACGAACTGGGAGTCGATCCCAAGATGTTGCTGGCCCAAGCGGCGCTGGAATCCGGCTGGGGCAAGTCGGTCATGCGCACCGCCGACGGCGGCCACAGCCACAACCTGTTCGGCATCAAGGCCGATCGATCCTGGGTGGGACGCAGCGTGGCGGCCCGCACCGTGGAAGTCGAAAACGGCTTGGCCGTGCGCAAGAATGCCGCCTTTCGGGCCTACGACAGCTACACGGACAGTTTCCGC